>NZ_KV790750.1:0-32309 GCF_001807735.1 Neisseria sp. HMSC31F04
TGAAAGCTTGAATCGGCTTCCAGACGGCGTTTTAGATTATCGTTGTTTAACAGGAAAGCGGAGGAGTTGAATGTAGTCACCAACTTGCGGCTAAGCAACGGGCTTCGTCTAGTCGTGCGGGTGTACCGACATCCAGCCAGAGGCCGTTGTGGCAGTGGCCGCGTACTTTTCCGGCAGTCATGGCTTCGCGCAGCAGAGGGGCAAGTTTGGCTGTACGGTGTGGTGCGGTTTCGGCGAACAGTTCGCTTTTGTAAAGGCCGCAACCGCTGAAGGTCAGGCGTTCGCCACCGCCTTCGGCTCGGATTAGGCCGTCTGAAAGTAGTGAGAAGTCACCGGCGGGGTTGTGCGGTGGATTTGCGGTTAGCCAGAGGTAAGCCAGGCCGTCTGAAAGCAAGGTTTCGCTTTGGCGGACGGCGACGGAGAAATCGATGTCGGTAAGGATGTCGCCGTTGATGACGAGGAAGGGATCACTGCCGAGCAGTGGCAGGGCGGTGGCGATACCGCCGGCGGTTTCCAGCCCTTGGCCGCCTTCGGCAGAGTAGGCGATGTGCACGCCGTAAGCTGCGCCATCACCGAAAGTGTCTTCGATTTGTTGTCCGAGCCAGGCATGGTTGATGACGATTTCTCGGATACCAGCGGCGGCCAGGCGGCGCAGGTGCCAACCGATTAGGGGCTCGCGGCCGACTTGGAGCAGGGGCTTGGGCGTGGTATCTGTGAGCGGGCGCATCCGTTCGCCGCGTCCGGCTGCGAGTATCATGGCTTTCATGTTAATCCTTTTTGAGCAGTTGTGTGTGGAGGCTTTTTATGCCGTTTGGGGTTTTAATCGTTCGTACGGTTTTGCTTTTTTGTTAAGTGATTTTTTCAATTCTATTTACAGGCCGTCTGAAAGCTTTTCAGACGGCCTGTTTTTTATTTGCCGATGCAGAAGCGCGAGAAAATCACGCCCAGCAAATCGTCGGCGGTAAATTCGCCGGTGATTTCGCTGCACGCGTTTTGGGCGAGGCGCAGGTGTTCGGCGAAAAGCTCGATTTGGTTGTTGTCGCAAAGGGCGGCGTTTTCCAGCTCGGCTTCGGCTTCGTGCAGGGCGTTGAGGTGGCGGCTGCGGGCGAGGAACAGGCTTTCGCTTTCGCCCTGCCAGCCGACTTCCTGCAACAGCGCGTGTTTGAGCAAATCGAGGCCGGCGCCGGTTTTGGCGGACAGGCTGATGACGGTGTCCGCGCCGGTTTGCGCGAGGCCGTCTGAACGGACGGCGACGGGTTCGCCGGTCAGGTCGGCTTTGTTGTGGATTTCGATTTTTTCCAAACCTTCGGGGAGGTTGTTCAAAATGGCTTGGGTTTTGGCGTTCAAGCCTTCGCGCGGGTCAATGAGAATCAGGGTGACATCGGCTTCGGTGACGGCTTTGCGGCTGCGTTCGATGCCGATTTGTTCGACCACGTCGTCGGTTTCGCGCAGGCCGGCGGTGTCGATGATGTGGACGGGCACGCCGTCGAGGGTGATTTGTTCGCGCACGGTATCACGGGTGGTGCCGGCGATGTCGGTTACGATGGCGATGTCGTCGCCCGCCAAGGCGTTGAGCAGGCTGGATTTGCCGACGTTGGGCGCGCCGACGAGGACGACGTTCATGCCTTCGCGCAAAATCGCGCCTTGTTCCGCGCTGGCGAGGACGGTTTTCAGACGACCTTGCAGGGCTTGGAGCTTGCCGCGCGCGTCGGCGGCTTCGAGAAAGTCGATGTCTTCTTCGGGGAAGTCGAGCGTGGCTTCGACCAACATCCGCAGGGTAATAAGGTCGTCCACCAGCTCGTGTATGTGTTGGGAAAACGCGCCTTTGAGCGAACGCAACGCCATGCGCGCGGCGGATTTGCTGGAGGCGTCGATGAGGTCGGCGACGCTTTCGGCTTGGGCAAGGTCGAGTTTGTTGTTGAGGAAGGCGCGTTTGGTAAATTCGCCCGGCTCCGCCATACGCGCGCCCAGTTCGAGGCAGCGCGAGAGCAGCATATCCATCACGACGGGGCCGCCGTGTCCCTGCAATTCAATCACGTCTTCACCGGTAAAGCTGGCGGGCGCGGCGAAGTAGAGCAGGATGCCGTTGTCTATCGGCTGTCCGTCGCCGCCGAGAAAGTCGGTATAAAGTGCGGTGCGCGGTTTGGGCGTTTTGCCGCCGCTGAGGGTTTGCGCCAAAGGCAGCAGGTTTTTGCCGGAAAGACGTATAACGCCGACGCCGCCGCGTCCGGGTGCAGTGGCGATGGCGGCGATGGTGGGTTGGGATGCGGACATATGCGGTTCCGTTTCTGGGTTGGCGGATGAGAGGCTGTCTGAAAGTGCGGCTCCAACAAAGTTTGCAAAGCAAGCAGGGGTTCTGCAAAACTTATGCTGCATTCAAATCAAATTCAGTATTTCAATCCCCGTTTTGCCCGCTGTGCGGAACAGGCAAGGCAGGTATCTTCATTTTTACCGGTCAGAGCATACGGCTTTATCGGGAAGCAGGAGGCTTTTTTCAGACGGCCTACCAGCCGACGTTTACGCCGTATTCGCCCAACAGGTTTTGCAGTCGTTCGAACAGTGCGGCATCAGCGTTTATCTGCCAGCGGCGTTGCAGGTCCAGCTCGCCTTCGGCAGTGTCGTTGCGGTAACGGACGCGCAGGGGGATGCCTTCGCGGCCGCTGCTCCGGTATTGCGCCAGCAGGTTCAGCAGGGCTTCGATGTCGTGTTCGGGGCGGCAGGTCAGGGTGAGGTTGCGGGCGAATTTTTCCCGCGCCTGCGGCAGGGTCATGACGCTGTTGGCATTGATGCGCAGCTCACCGCCGTTGTAGTCGTTGCGGCTGACGCGGCATTCCATAATCAGAACCTGGTCTGTTTTCAGGATGTTTTTGGATTGTTCCAATAATTCACCCGCGACGATTGCTTCTGCCGAACCTTCGGTGTCTTCCAATCGGACGAAGGCCAGTTTGCCGTTTTTGCCCATGATGGTGCGGATGGCGGTGGCGAATCCGGCCACACGAACGCTGTCCTGCGGTTTGAGTTTCGACAGTTTCTGCGGCGCGAAGCGGCGGATTTCTTCGGCATAAGGGCCGAAAGGGTGGCCGGAAAAATAAAAGCCGATGACGCTTTTTTCTTCCGCCAGTTTCACCGCGTCGCCCCACGACGCGGTTTCTACCATTTCTATCGCGCCGATGGCATCTTCCGCAAAGTCAAACAGGCCGCCTTGGTTGGCATTGGCCGCCTGTTGTTCGGCGTTGCCGATGGCGAGGTCGATGTTGGCCAACAGCATGGCGCGGTTGGGATTGATGCCGTCGAACGCACCGGCCTTAATCAGCGATTCCAGCGTGCGCTTGTTCATGTGTTCTTTGCCCATTCGTTCGCAAAAATCGAACAGGTCGCGGAAGCGGCCGTCCTGTCGTGCTTCAACGATGCTTTGTACCGCGCCTTCGCCTACGCCTTTGACTGCGCCCAGCGCGTAGCGGATATGGCGTTCGCCGTCGGGGGTGAAGAGGTAGTCTGATTCGTTGATGTCGGGCGGCAGGAAGGTGATGCCGTTGGCCAGCGCGTCTTCGTAAAACAATTTGAGCTGGTCGGTGTCGGTCAACTCGCTGGACATGGTCGCCGCCATAAATTCGGCAGGATAATGGGCTTTGAGCCATGCGGTCTGGTAGGAAATCAGGGCGTAGGCGGCGGCGTGGGATTTATTGAAACCGTAGCCGGCGAATTTTTCCATGTAGTTGAAGATTTCGTCGGATTTTTCGCGCGAAATGCCTTGTTTCGCCGCGCCTTCGGCGAAGATTTCGCGGTGTTTCACCATTTCTTCGGGCTTTTTCTTACCCATGGCGCGGCGCAGTAAGTCCGCGCCGCCGAGCGAGTAGCCGCCGATAATCTGCGCCGCCTGCATCACTTGTTCCTGATACACCATAATTCCGTAGGTCGGCGCGAGGATGCCTTCGAGCAGCGGGTGGATGTATTGGAATTCCTGACCCTTCATACGCGCGACGAAGTCGGGGATGTTGTCCATCGGGCCGGGACGGTAGAGCGATACGAAGGCGATGAGTTCTTCAAACTTGGTGGTGTGCGCCGTTTTCAGCATTTTTTTCATGCCGGTCGATTCGAACTGGAATACGGCGGTGGTGTTCGCGTCGCGGAAGATTTTGTAGGCGGCTTGGTCGTCAAGCGGGATTGTGCCGACATCGACAATATCGCCGGTGGTATTTTTGATGTTGTGCTGCGCCATTTCGATAATGGTCAGGTTGCGCAGGCCCAAAAAGTCGAACTTCACCAAACCCACGTCTTCCACGTCGCCCTTGTCGTACATGGATACGGGCGAGGCGGATTCGTCTGCCTGATACACGGGGCTGTAATCGGAAATCTTGCCCGGCGCAATCAACACGCCGCCCGCGTGCATACCCAGACCGCGCGTCAAATCTTCCAGCTTTTTCGCCAGCGTAATCAGTTCGTCCGCTTCTTCCGCTTCAATCAATTCCTGAATTTGCGGCTCCGCCTTCATCGCGTCGTCCAAACCCAGAGGTTTGTTGGCTTCCAGCGGAATCAGCTTAGACAGTTTGTCGCACAGGGTAAACGGCAGCTCCAACACGCGACCTACGTCGCGGATGACCGCTTTGGACGACATTGTGCCGAAGGTCACAATCTGGCTGACCGCCTCCGCGCCGTATTTTTCGCGCACATATTCAATCACGCGCCCGCGGTTTGCCTGACAGAAGTCCACGTCGAAGTCGGGCATGGAAACGCGTTCGGGGTTTAGGAAACGTTCGAACAGCAGCGCGTATTTCAGCGGGTCGAGGTCGGTAATCTTCAGCGAATACGCCACCAGCGAACCCGCGCCCGAACCGCGTCCCGGCCCTACCGGACAGCCGTGCGTTTTTGCCCAGTTGATAAAGTCTTGTACGATAAGGAAATAGCCGGGGAATTTCATCTGGATGATGATGTTCAACTCAAAATCCAGCCGCTCCTGATATTCCGGCATTTTCGCCGCCCGCTCCGCCTCGTCGGGATAAAGCTGAACCATGCGTTCCTGCAAACCCTCGTTGGACAGCTTCACCAGATAATCGTCCAGCGACAGGCCGTCCGGTGTTGGGAATAAAGGCAGGAAGTTTTGACCCAGTGTAATGTTCAGGTTGCAGCGTTTAGCGATTTCCACCGTGTTTTCCAAGGCTTCGGGCAAGTCGGCGAAACGTTCCGCCATTGTTTCCGCACCGACAAAATATTGGCTCGGGGAAAATTCGCGCGGTCGTTTGCGGTCGGCCAGCGTCCAGCCTTCGGCAATGCACACCCGCGCCTCGTGCGCGAGGAAGTCTTCCGGCTCGAGGAATTGGGTCGGGTGCGTGGCCACCACGGGCAGATTCAGCTTCCGCGCCAAGGCCGTGCTGCCTGCCACTGAACGCTCCCACTCCGGTTTTTCGGGCAGGCGTTGCAGTTCGAGGTAGAAAGCGTTTGGAAACAGGGCGGCATACTTTTCTGCCGCCGCTTCGGCCGCCGCTTCGTGGCCGTTCATCAGATTGAGGCCGACTTCGCCGTAATGCGCCCCCGACAGACAGATCAAGCCTTCGTTGCCGCCTTCGCCCAGCCATGCCAGTTTCAACTGCGGCAGGCGGCCTTCTTCCTGACAGGTGAAGGCGCAGGTGAGCAGTTCGCTCAGGCGTAGATAGCCGTTGTGGTTTTTAACCAGCAAAAGGGCGCGGAAGGGTGTGTCGGGGCGGTCGGGATTTTCGATGCGCACGTCTGCGCCGATGACGGGTTTGATGCCCGCTCCGCGGCAGGCTTTGTAGAATTTCACGAGGCCGAACCCGTTCATCAGGTCGCTGATGCCGAGTGCGGGCAAGCCTTCCGCCAAGGCTTTTTTTATCAAGGCCTTCAGGCGCACCGTGCCGTCGGTGATGGAGTATTCGGAATGCAGGCGCAGCGGGATGTAAACGGGATCGGACATGGCAGGGACTTTGCGGAAAGGTTTCAGACGGCCTCCGGCGGGGCGGTCAGGCGGAACAAATACAGGGCGTATTGTAACAGAGAGGCCGTCTGAACATGCGGAAACACATTTTCAGACGGCCTTTCTGCCCGGCAACGGCGTTTCAGCTTTTCGGGGTGCAAAAGAAGGAATACAGCAGCCGTACGGTGTCGTTTACCCGTGGGTCGGCAATGTAATACTGCCGCTCCCGGTGGTTGGCCTCGCAGGACACCAACCCGGCTTCGCGCAGCAGTGCCAACTGGCTGGACATCGCCGCCTGCGGCAGTCCGGCCGCTTCGGCCAGCTCGGTTACGTTGTGCGGCCGCTCGTGCAGTTTGCATAACACGGCCAGACGGTTCGGATTGGCCAGCAGTTTCAGAAAAGCGGCGGCTTCTTCGTAGGGCGGTTGGTCGGCAGAGTCGGTCATATCGGTTTCTCGGCAAACGGGGGGAGGGGCGGCATTGTCGGCGATAACGGCTCCGTCGGCAACTTTCAGACGGCCTCCCCTGTCGTTTAACGGTTCCACGGCATGTTGGCCAACAGCCGTGCCATGCCGCAGAATCCGGTCAGCCCGGCCGTCAGCAGGCCTGCGCCGACTGCCGCGTTTATCAGGTAAAACCACGGCGACACCAGCCAACCCGCCAGTACGCCGAACAGAATCAGCCCGCCGGCAATGGTTTGCACCTGCCGCATGATATCGGGCGCGGCGCGGTCGGCTTCGACGGGCAGCCCGGCGGCTTTCCATGCCTGCAAACCGCCTTCGAGAATGTAGCACTCGCGCCCTCGGCCGAGTTCCGCCAACACCGCTTCCGCCATTGCCGTGCGTTTGCCGCCCAAACAATAAAAAATCACGCAGGGCGCGGCGTTGTCGGGCAGTTTGCCTCGATGCTGCTCCGGAGGCAGGGACAATGGGCCGCCGATATGCCCGCCCCGATATTCCGACTGGCTGCGGATGTCCGCCGCCAACGCGCCTTCGCGGATTTTGGCTGCCGCTTCGGCAGGGGCGATTAACGGGAGTCGTCCGTCCTTATTCATGGTTGGCCTTCTTTATTTTTTGTCAATTCGGCAGGTATTGATGCCCAATAAGCTGTACAGCACGCAGCTCCCCATCAGCGCGGTGGCCAGCGGCACGATCCCCAGCCATCCCCACCAGCCGATTTGTCCCGTGGCGGCTGCCGCAATCAATGCCACACCGATAACGATGCGGATAATGCGGTCTAAATTACCCAAATTCCGTTTCATTTTATTGCTCCTTGTCTGAGAATGAGTCACCTAAAAATAAATACATATAATAAAAATTATATATAATAAATAATATATCTCTAAGCAGGCTTTGTCAAACGGTTTGCGGCGGTTTGGGCTTTGCAGAAGTGCTCCACGTACGATTTAATGCCGTAGGAATCTGTCTTCCCAACGAAATTTTTGCTTTCAGACGGCCTGAACGTTTTCCGTTAAAATAGACCGTCTGAAAAGTTGTCAAACCGAAACATGATTCCGAAAGCCGCCTTATGCATGCAACCGTTTATCTGGAAAACGAAGAATACATCGCCTTGTGCGACCTGTTGAAACTGGCCGGACTGGCCGAAAGCGGCGGACAGGCGAAGGCTGTGATTGCCGAAGGGCTGGTGTTGCGCAACGGCGCGGTCGAAACCCGCAAAACGGCGAAAATACACGGCGGCGAAGTGATTGAGTTCGACGGCGCGGTGCTGGAGGTGCGCGATGGCTGCGACCCCGACGGCGAATAATGAAGCCGCGCTGCCGCCCGAACCCGTACCGCCCGAAGATTGGGAGTGCTGCGGCAGCGAATGCGGCGATGCCTGCACGTTTGAAATCTACCGCCGCGAAAAGGCGGAATACGAGGCTTTGAAACGGCAGGTGCAGGCGGATGCGCCGTCCGGGCCCTAAGCCGCCTTGTCCGCCGGTTCAATCGAACAGGGATTTTAACGCCGCCGAACTGCGCTTTCAGACGGCCTCCATTCCGTATGAGGCCGTCTGAAAGCCTAAATTCCAATACAGTTCAAACGAATGCGGCTAATCCGTACAACCCCGAAACTATTCCGAACCCTATCCATGTCCGTATCCGTTTCCACCGCCAAACTCAACCTGATCCTGCTGGCCGCCGCCAATGCCGCCAACCTGCTGCTGCTTTACGCCGCCTCGCACGCACCTTGGTGGGGGACGGCCGTGGCGGCCGCACTGTTTGCCTTGAGCAACAATACGATGTTTGCGCTGCTGCACGAAAGCGTGCACGGCTCGTTCGCGCCCGACAGGCGGCTGAACGCGTGGTGCGGCCGCCTCGCCGCCTTCTGGTTTCCCACCGGCTTTGCCGTGCAGCGCATGTTCCACCTCACCCACCACCGCAACAACCGTTCGCCGTCCGAGCAATTCGATACCCTGCACGACGGCGACGTGTTGTGGCTGAAATACGCCCAGTGGTACGCCATCTTTACCGGCCTTTATTGGCCGTGCGCCATCATCGGCGTGTTTTTCTATGCCGCCACGCCGCGTTTCGTCCGCCGCCGCTTGGCCGCACTTTTCGGCCGCCGTGGCGGCTTGCAGAGCGGGGCGGAAGACTATATCGGCAGCCTTGACCGCCTGCCGCAATTGTCCGCCCGTTTGGAAATATTCGGCTCGGCGGCGTGGCAGCTTTTCTGGGCCTGGCTGTTCGGCTGGACGTGGGGCGGCTGGCTGGCCTGCTATGCCGCCTTCGGCTTTGTCTGGAGTTCGCTGCAATACACCGACCATGCCTTCTCGCCGTTCGACTGCAAAAACGGCGCGTGGAACCTGCGCGTGCCGCGTTGGCTGCGGGCGGTTTTCCTCAACTACCACCTGCATCTGGCGCACCACCGGCATCCCGAGCTTTCCTGGCGCGAACTGCCCCTCCATGCCGGTGAAGGGCCGCATTTTTTCGCCGTTTGGCTGAGCTGCTGGCGCGGGCCGCGCCGTCCCGAAGATTTTCCGGTATTCAAACAGGGGCGTATCGAATGAACGCCGGCCTGCCGCATCCGCGCCGTTTCTTCTTTGTGCTGGCCGCCCTGTTCGCCCTGCTGTTCCTCGCGGGCTACGGCGGCAGCAATTTGATTGCCGCGTATATTCCGTGGCACATCAGCCCTGCCTTGTCGTTTGAGTCCGCCATCCCCTTCCTGCCCGCCTGGAGTGCGGTTTACCTTACCGTACCGCTGCTGTTGGCGGCTTCCGTCCGTTGGGCCGACTGGCGCGAAACTTGGGTGTTGTTTGCCGTTTTGACCGCCGAATTGGCCGCCGCCTGCCCGTTTTTCATCCTCCTGCCCGTTCAGACGGCCTATCCGCCGCGTCTTGCCGAAGGCTTTTGGCAGCCGTGGTTCGCATTGGCGGATCATTTGAGTATGGCGCACAACCACCTGCCCTCGCTGCACGCCGCCTTCGCCTGCACCGCGGCCCTTGCCGCATGGAGGCATTCGGCGGCACGCTTCGCCCTGATTGCACCGTGGGCGGCAGCCGTCGTTGCATCCACCCTCCTGATACACGAACACCACCTGTCCGACCTCGTGTGCGGCGCACTGTTGGCCGCCGCCGTCTGGCACACTGTCGGCCCGTGGGCGCGGCGGCCGGACATCTTGCGGCGCGTATCCGCCGAATGGCAGATGCTGCTCGAACAAGCCGCCTTCGCCCGCCGCCACCGCCGCTACGCCCTCATCAGCCTGATTCTGGCCGCGTACAGGCTGCGGCATCCCGCGCGCGGCGGCCTGCTGGTGTCGGGCTATTGCTTTTTGCAGGCCTTCGACGACCTGATGGACGGCGACCGACAGACGGCGCGCACGGCCGATGAAGAAGCCCGCCGCCTGATACGGGAATGGCGGCACGGCCGTTTCGACGAAAACGACCCGTACAGCCGGCTGGCCGCTGACTTCAGAGGCCGTCTGAAAACGAGCGAAGCGAGTTTCTGCGAAGCTAAAACGAAGGCAGTGAGTTCTTGCGAAGCTAAAACGGATATAGAGGGTTTGGGCGAAGCCAAAGCGAATGCTAAGCATTCCGGTAAAACGGAAACCGTCCTACCCGCCGCTGCTGCCCGTTTCGCCCTCACCCGCACCCTCGGGCTGCTGCACACCATGCACCTTGACCGCCTGCGTGCCGAACGGGCGCAACTGTGGACTGGAGCCGAAATCGCCGCCCAGCACCGCCGCACCTTCACCCGCTCACTCGACCTGCTTTTGGCTGCCTTGGGCTCATCCGTGCGCGGCCGCGACCTGCCCGAACTGGTCGATGCCTTGGGCTGGTGTTCCACCATGCGCGACCTGCCTGAAGACCTGCGCGCGGGCATCGTCAATATTCCGTCCGAACTCTGGCGGCAGACAGGATGGCCGTCTGAAAAACGGCACGACCCCGCCGCACTGAGTGCCGATGCGGCCTTCCGCGATTGGATGCGGCAGGAAAGAAGCCGCGCCCTGCACCTGCTCGACCAAGCCGACCGCCGCACCGCCGTCCTGAACGACGAAACCGCACGCCGCATCTCAAACCTATTCGCCTGTTCCGTGCGCCGTTTCGCCGAACAACGGCTGCCCGCCCGCTACCCGTGGCTAAACGGGCCGACGGATCAGGCCGTCTGAAACGCGGCTTCGGCGGCACAAAGTTTATGCAAACCAAGGGCGGTATGGCGGGTTTTATCGTGAATTAAAATAAAAAATACCCGCCATCGCCATGCCTGCGCAGGCGGGAATCCAGGGTTTGCGTTTTCAGGAATGGATAGGAAAGGGCGGTTATCCGACGGTTCGGGTTTCCGCCTGCGCGGGCATGACGATATGGAGCGTTCTTAATTTGAATTTACTGTATTTGAAGTCATAATCGGACAAACCGCCCGCCGCACATTAAAGGAGAATCACGCATGACCAACGACCGCTGGCAAATCCACCGCCACCTTGCCGAACAGGCCGACCAACGGCTGCAAATCGTCAAAACCGTCCCCCGCCGCATCCTCCTGGCCGGTGCCGACGGCGATAACAGCCGCCGCCTGCTTGCCGCCCGCTACCCCAAAGCGGCCTTTGCCGAATACGACCCCCGCCCCGAATGCCTGCGCGACGCGGCCGACAAACGCGGCGGCGGCCTGCTGTCCAAACTGGCGGGGAAAACCGTCCCCCAACACTGCCAAGCCCTTTCCGCCCCCCTGCCCGAAGCCTCGGCCGACATGCTGTGGAGCAACCTCGGCCTCGCCACCGAACACAATCCCGTGGCCGTTTTCGCAAGCTGGGCGGGCGCACTGCAAACCGACGGCCTGCTCTTCTTCACCCACTTCGGCCGCGACACCCTGCTCGAACTGACCGACACCCTGGCGCAACAAGGCATCGCCGCCCGCCGCCCCGCCCTCATCGACATGCACGACCTGGGCGACATGCTGGCCGACAGCGGCTTCTACGACCCTGTAACCGACACCGCCCGCCTGAAACTGGAATACCGCACCGCCGACACCTTCCTGCAAGACATGGACATCCTCGGCCTCTGGCACGCGCTGGACTTCGACGACCCGGCCGCCGCCCGCCCCGCCATTGCCGGACTGTGGCAGCGGCAAACCCCGCCCGAGCTGACACTCGAAACCGTCTTCGGCCACGCCGTCAAGAAAAAAATCCTGCCTGCGGGCGAAAACGAAGTACACTTCTTCCCGAAAAAAACCTGAACAGCCGCCTTTTCAGACGGCCGCCAACCGAAAGAGGCCGTCTGAAACACCCGCGCAGCCCGTTCCATCAAGCAACAACCCACCCGAAGGAAAAAACATGCAGAAATACACCCGCCGTACCGCCCTGACCGCCCTGTGCGCCCTCCTGCTCACCGCCTGCCCGAGCAGCACCAAACCCGGCGGCAGCCAACCCACGGTTACCCGCCAAAAACCGCAGGCCGTCGTCGCCATCGCACTGGGCGGCGGCGCATCCAAAGGCTTCGCCCACATCGGCATCCTCAAAGTCCTCAAACAACACAACATCCCCGTCAAAGTCGTTACCGGCACCAGCGCGGGCGCGATAGTCGGCAGCATGTACGCCAGCGGCATGTCGCCCGACCGCATGGAACTCGAAGCCGAAATCCTCGGCAAAACCGACCTCGTCGACCTCACCCTCTCCACCAGCGGCTTCATCAAAGGCGAAAAACTGCAAAACTACATCAACCACAAAGTCGGCAACCGCCCCATCCAGCAATTCCCGATTAAATTCGCCGCCGTCGCCACCGACTTCTCCACCGGCAAAGCCGTCGCCTTCAACAGGGGCAACGCCGGACAAGCCGTCCGCGCCTCCGCCGCCATCCCCAACGTCTTCCAGCCCGTCGTCATCGCCGGCCGCCGCTATGTGGACGGCGGCCTGACCCAGCCCGTGCCCGTTACCGCCGCGCGCGGCCAAGGCGCGAACTTCGTCATCGCCGTGGACATTTCCGCCAAACCTACAGCCTCGCCGAGCAAAGACTTCCTCTCCTACCTCGACCAAACCCTCAACATCATGAGCACCTCCGCCCTCAACGGCGAACTGTCCAAAGCCGACGTCGTCATCAAACCGCAGGTTCAATCGCTGGGCGCGGTAGGCGGATTCGACCAAAAAGCGCAGGCGATCAAAATCGGCGAACAAGCCGCCCTCGCCGCCCTGCCGGAAATCAAACGCAAACTCGCCGCCTATCGCTACTAAACATAAAAAAACCTATTAAAATATACTCTTGCATTTTAATTGCATTGCACACACAGCACTTTTACGATAGGATGAACAAACCCTCAGTAAATTAACTTTGGAACAATTCATGAAAACAAATACCGTAATGAATAAAAAACTATTAGCCTTGGCAATAAGTGCATCCCTCATGACATTATCTGCCGGGGCATATGCGGCTGACCACTTTATCAGTATCGACGGTACTGCAGCCGACGGCAACTATAATAATGATGCGGCTGCGGCCGGGACTAAAAACATCGTGATTGGCTCAAGTACGGTTATTTCCCCAGGCACGAACAACATCCTCATCGGCAATGGTGTCAAAGTCAAACCGGGAAGCAGCGGTAATGATGCAAATAACAGCGTAGCTATAGGCAACGGGTCGGCTGCAAATCAAGGTTCTGCAACCTCCGTCGGTGTAGAAGCAGAATCAGATGGCTGGGGAGCAAGTGCATACGGTTACAAGGCACAGGCAAAAAATACCGGGGCTGCGGCGGTCGGTAACTGGGCCGTAGCAAGCGGGACCTACTCTACCGCTATAGGCACATCAAGCAAAGCCGAAGGAGCCTATTCGATCTCCTCAGGGGTTTCTGCTGTAGCAAAAGGCAATCAATCGGTCGCCTTAGGCTTGAGTTCGGGTGCCGATGTCGATAACGGCGTAGCTTTAGGAGCGTATTCAAAAGCCACTGTCGATAAAGGGGAGGCAGGGTACGATCCGAGCGGGAAAAATTTGACTGGTGCCGTATGGAAGGCAACCCACGCCGCAGTTTCGGTAGGTAGCTCTGATTCTTCAAAATTGGTAACCCGCCAAATCAATAATGTGGCAGCCGGTACTGCAGATGCTGATGCGGTCAATGTTGCTCAACTGAAGGCACTAAATGCGGTCAATACCGAACAATTAAGGACATTGGAAGAAAGGCTTTCTACAAGGCACGATTCTGTTCTAAATCACGTCCGCGAAATCGAAAGTAAAATTTACGATATCGGCAAAAAGGCAGATGCTTCTGCTGCATCCGCTATTGCCCAGGCTTCAATCCCGCAGGCGACTAAAGCAGGTACCGCAGGTATCGGCATCGGTACGGGCGTTTATAGCGGGCAATCTGCTATCGCTGTCGGCTTCTCTGCCGTCACTCCCGGAGAAAATTGGGTATTCAAAGGCAGCATATCGTCAAATAGTAAGGGAAAATTCGGTGCAGGTGCGGGCGCACTATATCAATGGTAGTCTTTAAATTGTGCAAGCCAAGCACGACATGAATCGGGAAAGGCCGTCTGAAACCGTTTCAGACGGCCTCCCTTCATCCGCCGCCAAAAAAGCGCGATAAGGCCGCCGTATCCGCCGTTTGGGGCATTAAGTACCTTTTCTGCCTGATAAAAAGCATCTAATCCGAAAAAATATTTAAAACGAAGCATAATATATGGCTGAGGCTGCCTGAAAGTGCGGCTTCAAAGAAGCTAAAACCGGACTTCGGCACAGCTAAAACATCTCGGTTTGCGTTAGAATGCGCTTTTTTTTGTAAAGGCCGTCTGAAAAGGCGGGAATACTATGTCCGGACAACATACACACGCTTCGACTTGGCAGAGCAAACTCAACGCGCTGGGGCCGGGAATCATGATGGCGTCGGCGGCGGTCGGCGGTTCGCACCTGATTGCCTCCACGCAGGCGGGCGCGCTCTACGGCTGGCAGCTCGCGCTGATTATTATTTTGACCAACCTGTTCAAATATCCGTTTTTCCGTTTCAGCGCGCACTACACGCTGGATATGGGCAAAAGCCTGATTGAGGGCTATGCCGAGAAAAGCCGCGTTTATTTGTGGGTATTCCTGATTTTGTGCGTGGCATCGGCCACAATCAATGCGGGCGCGGTGGCCGTCGTAACCGCCGCCATCGTGAAGATGGCGATTCCTTCGCTGACCTTGAATGTCGGTGCAATCGCCGCGCTGATTATGGCTTCCTGCCTGATTATTCTGGCGAGCGGACGCTACAAAGCCTTGGACAACGTTTCCAAAATCATCATCGTCAGCCTGACGATTGCCACGGTCGCCGCAGCCGCCATCGCCATGTCGCGCGGGATGCAGATGAAGCCCGACTTCATCGAGCCTACCCCGTGGACATTCACCGCTTTGGGCTTCCTCATCGCGCTGATGGGCTGGATGCCCGCGCCGATTGAGATTTCGGCCATCAATTCGCTGTGGGTTACGGAAAAACAGCGGCTCAATCCTTCGAGCTACCGCGACGGCATTTTCGACTTCAACGTCGGCTACATCACCAGCGCGGTGCTGGCCGTCGTTTTCCTTGCCTTGGGCGCGTATGTGCAGTACGGCAACGGCGAGGCGGTCAAAATGAAGGGCGGCGAATACGTCGGACAGTTGATCAATATGTACGCCGTTACCATCGGCGACTGGTCGCGGCCGATGGTGGCGTTTATCGCCTTCGCCTGCATGTACGGCACGACGATTACCGTGGTGGACGGTTACGCGCGCGCGATTGCCGAGCCGGTGCGCCTGCTGCGCGGTAAAGACAAAACGGGCAACCTCGAATTGTTTGCCTGGAACGTTTGGGTCGCAGGTACGGGCTTGGCGGTGATTTTCTGGTTCAACAGCGCGATGGCCGAACTGCTCAAATTCGCCATGATTACCGCCTTCGTTGCCGCCCCCGTGTTCGCCTGGCTGAACTACCGCCTCGTCAAAGACGACAAACGCCACAAGCTGACGGCGGGCATGAATGTCCTCGCCATCCTCGGCCTGGTTTACCTGATCGGGTTTACCGTATTGTTCTTGTTCGACTTGGGCGGCGCATTCAAAGATTTCAAATAGGCAGTTGAAGGAGAGGCCGTCTGAAAACACAGTTTCAGACGGCCTCAAACCTATCCCGGCCGTTTTCCATTACAATCCGCCCCATGCAAAAACTAATCTTCCTCCTCTGCCGCATCCTTGCCGCCCTGCCGCTGAAAAGCCTGCACGCCATGGCCGGTTTCTGGGGCGGCCTCGCCTTTTACCTGTTGTACAAAGACCGCGCCCGCATCCGCGAAAACCTGCAAATTGCCGGGCTGCCTGCGGACGATGCCGCCGTTAAAAAAGTATTGCGCGAAACCGCCAAAGGCGCGTTGGAACTGCCCGTGGCCTTTTTCAGACGGCCTGAAGACATTGAAACCCTGTTTCGCGAAGTGCACGGCTGGCAGCACATCCAAGCCGCGTTGGACGCGGGCGAAGGCCTGCTGCTGATTACCCCGCACCTCGGCAGCTACGACCTGGCCGGACGCTACATCAGCCAGCAGCTTCCCTTCCCGCTGACCGCCATGTACAAACCGTCGAAAATCAAAGCCTTCGATGCCGTCATGCAGGCCGGGCGCGTACGCGGCAAAGGCCGTACCGCCCCCACCAGCATCCAAGGCGTGAAACAAGTCATCAAAGCCCTGCGCGCGGGCGAGGCCACCATCGTGCTGCCCGACCACGTTCCCGCACCGGAAGAAGGCGGCGACGGCGTATGGGCGGACTTTTTCGGCCGACCCGCCTACACCATGACTTTGGCCGGCAAGCTGGCGCAAGTCAAAGGCGTGCGCGCACTGTTTTTCTGCGGTGAACGCCTGCCCGCCGGCCAAGGCTTCGTCTTACACGTCGAACCGTTGCAAGGCAGCTTGAACGGCGACAAAAAACACGATGCGGAAATCATCAACCGCAATGTCGAATACTGGATACGCCGCTTCCCCGACCAATACCTGTTTGCCTACAACCGCTACAAACACCCCGCCGGCGCGGAAGAGCGGCCGTCTGAACAGGCCGTCTGAAAGCACATCTTCCGCAAGAATGCCGCGCTTCTGCGAAATTTACGGCGTTAAAACGGGCTTTCAGACGGCCTTCGCAGCGGGAAAACGGAAATAACCGAAGCTGATGCGGTTACCGTTGCCACCCATCCTGCCGATACCGTTCTGATAAGGAAACGCTGATAAAATACAGGCAAATCTTGGACAAACCGACTGCCCGTCTCCTTGCTCTTTAAGCAAACATTTGGAAACGTCGGTAGGTTTATATGATTTGACGGATATTTTTACTTTGCAAAAATTCCCGGAATATTTGTTTTTGATGACCTGAGTCCGAATCGGGTTTGGGGTTGGGCAAATCGTCCAAGTCCAATACTCAAAAGGCCGTCTGAAAACCTGATTTTAAGTTTTCAGACGGCCTTTTGATCGTGAAACCGTAAGAGGCAGGGATTCCATCTATTACCATTCACGTCCGGATGCAAAAATTGGGCTACGCAAACTTTCATGCCGTATATCCGACAAACGAAGACAAAATTGCCATTAAAATTTAAAGGGGTTGCCCGAAGCTCTGTTTCAGGATGTTCAGCTCCCCTTTTATTATCAAGAATGGCAAAACCATCCGTTTTTAAAACGTATAGCCTGTTTCCAATTCATCGTCGCCGACCAAATCCACCAACAGCGCGTACAGCGGCGCGAGGTCGGTATAGCGGCGCGAGGCGCGGCGCAGGTAGTTGAGGAAGCGCGGGATTTCGGGGCGGTATTTGTCTTTGCTGTCGCGGTGGTAGAGGCGGGCGAAGATGCCGGCGACTTTCAGATGGCGTTGTACGCCCATCCATTCGAACCAGCGGTAGAACTCGTCGAATTCGGCCGGAACGGGCAATCCTGCGGCGCGGGCTTTTTCCCAGTAGCGGATGACCAAGTCCAGCACGAATTCTTCTTCCCATTCGATGAAGGCATCGCGCAGCAGCGATACCAAGTCGTAGGAAATCGAGCCGTATAAGGCATCTTGGAAATCAAGCACGCCCGGCCGGCCAGCAGACAGCATCAGGTTGCGGATGATGTAGTCGCGGTGGACGAACACTTGCGGCTGCGCCAAGAGCGGCGGCAGCAATACATCGGTAACCTGTTGCCATAGCTGTTTTTGCTTGAAGTTGAACGGTTTGCCCAATTCTTTGGCGGCAAACCAGTCGGGGAACAGGTTGATTTCGCGCAGCATGACTTCGCGGTCGTAAGGCGGCAGCACATCGGGGCGGCTTGCCTTTTGCAAAACGATCAGTTCGTCTATCACCTCCAACAGCAGGGCTTTATGTGCCGCCTCACTGCCGTCGTGCTGCATGGCGGCGAGGTAAGTGGTGCTGCCCAAATCGCTCAGCGCGGCAAATCCCAGTGTTTCGTCGGCGTGATAAACCTGCGGCACATTCAGCATGGAAAACAGCTTTTGCACTTTCAAATAGGGCGCGATGCTCATTTTGTCGGGCGGTGCGTCCATGCAGATGACGGTTTGGCCGTCTGAAAAAGTAGCGCGGAAATAACGGCGGAAGTCGGCATCGGCGGCGGCAAAGGCCAGCTCGAAGGGACGGTCGGGATACAGGCTGTGCAGCCAGTTTTGCAGTTCGGATTGTCGTTGCATGGCGGTTTTACGGGGAAACGGTTAAAATGGCCGCCATTTTAACGGGCAAAATCGGTTTAAGGTGATACTTTGGCACGTTTATTTTTAGTCAAACCGCTGGCCTTGTCGGTCGGCATGGCGATTGCGGCGGGCGCGGCGGCGGAAACGCTGCCGTTGGGCAGTACCTGTCCGGCGTGCGCCGACGGCAAGGTTCAGACGGCCTCCGAGCCGGAAACGCCTTTGCAGCGCAGCGGCGAACCCGGGCTGCCCGTCGATTACACCCGCATCACCGCCGATGCCCTGCGCGGGCAGACCAATGTCGGCGTGGAGGCCAAAGGCGGCGTCATCATTGAGCGCAACCATCAAACCGTCAATGCCGAACATGTGTCGTACAACCAGAAAACCGATACGGTAAAGGCCGACCAAGGCTTTATTCTGGACGACGGCGAATCGCAGGTGCGCGGTTCGACGTTGGATTACAACCTGTCCGGCGGCAGCGGCCGCGCGACCGAGGTACGGCTTGAAACCGAACGCGAAGGCCGCCGTCTGCAGGCCGTGGGCAAAGAAGCGCGGTTGCAGGATAAAAACCGCTACACGCTGACCGAAGCACAGTTCAACACTTGTCAGAAAGGCGATGCCTCTTGGTACGTCAGTGCCGACAGCATCGATGCCGACTATGCGAAAGGTGTCGGCGTGGCCAAACATGCCAAGCTGGTCTTTCACGGCGTACCCGTGCTGTATGCCCCTTGGATGGATTTCCCGCTCAACGGCAACCGCAAGAGCGGCCTTTTGGTGCCGACCCTGAAAGTCGGCTCCAACGGCACGGAAGTCGATGTCCCTTACTATTTCAATCTCGCACCAAATTACGATGCCACGGTCAGTACGGGCATCATCAGCTCGCGCGGCATCCGTCTGGGCGGCGAATTCCGTTATCTCCAGCCGGATTATCAAGGCACGGTAAACGGGGTTTGGATGCCGTCCGACAAACGCAGCAAACACAACAATCGTTATCAGGCCGCCTGGAAACACAACCACCGTTTCGGTGCGGGTTTCAGCGGCGGGGTGGATTTCAACCAGGTTTCCGACAACGACTACTACCGCGATTTCTACAACCGCACCGACGTCGCCCGCAACGTCAACCTCAACCGTGAAGCGTGGTTGGATTACCAAACCGACGTACTCGGGGAAACCCTGACCGGAAAATTGACGGTTAAAAAATACCAAACCCTGGCCAATGCCGACGGTTACAAAGACGAACCTTACGCCATCATGCCGCGCCTGAGCGGCCGATGGCAGAAAAACTTTGCCGGCAACCTGTTCTCCGTCTACGGCCAATACACCCGCTTTGCACATGACAGCAAACAAGCGGGTGGCAGGCTGGTGCTTTATCCCTCCTTCAGCCGCCACCTGCACAACGACTGGGGCTACATCCGCCCGAAAGTCGGCCTGCATTACACCCATTACAGCCTTGACGGATTCAATGAGAAAAGCAGCCGCAGCGCAGGCCGCGCCCTGCCCATCGTCAATGTCGACACCGGCCTCACACTGGAGCGCGAAACCGGCCTGTTCGGCCGCGAACATGTCCAAACCTTGGAACCGCGCCTCTTTTACAACTACATCCCGACCAAGTCGCAAAACGACCTGCCTAATTTCGATACTTCCGAAAACAGCTTCAACTACGAACAGCTTTTCCGTGAAAACCTCTATTCCGGCCACGACCGCATCAACGCGGCCAACAGCCTCAGCGTCGCCCTGCAAACCCGCTATCTCGACAAAGCCACGGGCGCGGAACGCCTGCGCGCCGGTATCGGGCAGAAATTCTATTTCAAAAACGACAGCGTGCTGATAGACGGCAACATATCCCAAAGCAGCCGCAACCGTTCCGACTGGGTGGCTTTTGCCGACGGCGAAATCAGCCGCAGCGTCAGCGGTTACACGTCCGTCCATTTCAACGAAAACCGGTCGCGTTTCGACAGTGCCTCCGCAGGCATACGCTATCGTCCGCAAGACGGCAAGGTATTGGGCGCGCGCTATAAATACGGCCGGGACGAACCGATTTACCTGCAAAGCGACGGCACATACTTCCGCGACAAACTCAGTCAGATCGATTTGGCTGCACAATGGCCGATTAAGCAAAACCTTTACGGCGTCGCGCGTTTCAACTATGCCCTGAATGTGCGCCGGCCGCTGGACATCCTCGCCGGACTCGAATACAAAAGCAGCTGCGGCTGCTGGAGCGCGACCGCCGTCGCACAGCGTTATGTAACCGGCTGGAATATCGAACGCAACAAACCCGATTACAAAAATGCCGCATTCCTGACCCTGCAATTGAAAAACCTGAGCAACATCGGCAGTAAGACCGAAGACACACTCCGTCCGGCCATTCCGGGCTATATCAAAACCAACGAGGTAGTGAAATGAAACCCCAAAAAATCCTAACCGCCGCCCTTTTGGCCTGCTTTTTTCAGACGGCCTCCGCCGCCGACATTAAAACAGTAGACGGCGTTGCCGCCGTAGCAGGCGACAGCGTGATTACCATGCGCCAATTCGAACAGGCCGTTGCCCAGGCGCGCCGCCTGCCTGCCGCCCAGAGGCCGCCTGAAAATGAATTGCGCCAACAGGTTTTGGCGCAGCTGATTAACCAATCCCTCATCGTTCAGGCCGGAAAACGGCGCGGACTGGCCGCCACCCAGGCCGAAGTGGACGAGGCCGTCGCCCATGCCGCTGCCGAACAGAAAATCAGCGTAGACCAACTCTATGCCCGCGCCGCAAAAGCCGGCCTGAGCAAAGCCGCCCTGCGCCGTCAAACCGCCGACGCGCTGGTGGCGCAAAAAGTACAGCAACAGGCCATTTTGCAGAACGCGCGCGTCAGCGAGGCGGAAGTCGATGCCGCATTGGCACGGGCGCAGCAGCAGGGCGTCGCCATTCCCGAAGGCGAGGCTCCGCGCCAATACCGCGCCCAGCATATTTTGATTAAGGCGGAAAAAGAAAACGCCGTAGCCGCTGCCGAAGCCGTTATCAACAAAATCCGCGTGCAGGCGGAAAAAGGCCGTGATTTCGGCGAGCTGGCGCGACAGTATTCGCAAGACGGCAGCGCGGCGCAGGGCGGCGATTTGGGCTGGTTCGGCGACGGCATGATGGTGCCCGAATTTGAAAGCGCGGTGCAGAAACTCAAAAAAGGCCAAGTCAGCCGCCCCGTCCGCACCCAGTTCGGCTGGCACCTCATCAAACTCAACGATGTCCGCGAAGTCGGCACGCCTGAGGAACGCCGCCGCAACACCATCCGCCAATACATCATGCAGCAGAAGGCCGAACAGGCCGCAGGGCAGTTGCTGCAACAACTGCATGAAAGCACTTATGTCGATGTGCGGATAAAATAACCGGTTGCAGGCAAACAGGTCGGAGGCCGTCTGAAAATGTTTTTTCAGACGGCCTCCGAGTATTTGGGTTGCCCGGCAAGCCGCCCTGTCAAAACATTCATTTTAGGCGTATCATTTCCAGGTTTGACGAAAGGTTGAAAAATATGGCGAAAAAATTTCCCATTTACCCCAAGCATCCCGAGCGGATTTGCTGGGGCTGCGACAAATACTGTTCGGCCGAAGACCTGCAATGCGGCAACGGCTGCGAACGCATCCAGCACCCGTGCGAATTGGACGGGCCGGAATGGTACAAATCGGGCGATTGGAGCAATTTGTTGAGCGAGCAGCAGCAACGTGAGCTGGGCTTGCTGCCCGAGCCGCAGCAACCCAAAGCGGCAAAACCGCACATCAAGCTGCCGGCCAAACAAAAACTGTGCTGAGTGCAGCGGATTGACTTTAGACCGGTACGCATTACATCACCGCACCTTGGTTTGGGGTGATGGTCCTGATTTAAAATGAATCTGCTCTATTATGTTAAAGGCCGTCTGAAAAACACTGTGTCGCCACAGGTTTTCAGACGGCCTCATTTCTTATTGTCGGAATTTCTCCACTATTTGCCGGCCGAAGGTCAATCCTCCAGCGTTTGCAGCAAATCCAGCATGTTTTCCACTTCTTCCGCTTCGGTTGCGGCGAATCCCTTGGAGTGGCGGAACTCTTCCAGAATCGAACGGCCTTCGGATGAAAGGTTTAAATTGATGAATGCCGCTTTCACTTCTTCCGCCCGCGCTGCAGAATTCGGATGGAGCAGCATAACGTGGTGCATATCGTCAATTTGGCTGCGGATGATGGGGCGGAAGAGCCGTTTGCCGAAATCAGACAGGTTGTCATATGTTTCCGCCATCAGAAAACCGATTTCGGCACGTTTGTGGAAGACGGCGGATAAAACAGCTTCTTCCGAATTTTCCGCGAAGGCTTGGGTATTGCGTTCGTTCAGGTCGAAACCTTCCATCAATCTCATGCCGATCAGATACATATCTTTATCGGAAAAAGAGATTTTGCAGCCGGACTTGATGTCGCGGAGGCTTTTGTATGGCGAGTTCGAACGGCAGACGGCAACCATTTCATCCGAACCGCAGGCAGGTTTCAATAAGGGCATCCAGCCCTGCTCGCGAATCAGCTTTGAGGCGGAAAACGGATTGACGTATGCCATCCCGTCCTGTTGTCCGGCCAAAGTATCGGCCAGTTCGTCCGAATTTCCGGGCATATTGAGGTGGATGGTACAGTTCATTTCACGGCGGACGAAGTCCCCGAGCAGATACCAAGTACCGAAATGCGAAGGCAGATAGTCGGGGGCGATGGTAAATTGCAACATAGCTATTCTCTTTCCTGCGCGCAAAGCTGCTGATAATAATCGCTGATTTCCTTAACCATTTCGGAGGACGCCCTGCGTCTGACCGAAGTGTAGCCTTCGATTTTGCCGTTGCGGATATTGGGGATTACAGTAGCGTAAACCCAATAATAGCGGCCGTCTTTACGAAGATTTTTTACATAACCGTGCCATTTTTCCCCTTTGGAAACGGTATGCCACAAATCTGCAAATGCGGCTTTCGGCATATCGGGATGGCGAAGGATGCTGTGCGGCTGGCCGATCAACTCCTCGCGGCTCCATGCGCTCATGGTCACGAAAGCCTCGTTGGCATGAGTGATGATGCCGTTCAAATCGGTGCGCGAAGTAATCAATTTGCCGTCGGGAAATTCGACTTCCTCATCCAAAATATAGGATTGGTCATTCGCGGTATGCCTGTTGCTGCGGGAAAAGGCCTGGGACGGATTGCCCATAAAAATATGCGGATTCATGCTGCCGACTCCATATAGCCCAAGTGCCGGCGGATTTCTTCTACCGTACGGCGCAGTTGGACCAGCACCAAGCCCATGCGCGAACCTGCTTTGGTCGTGCTGACCAGTGCCAAATCATCGCTGATCTGCATCAGCAGCACTTCACCCTGCTGGCCTTGCAAAGTCATTTGATTGAAATTGCCGCAAGAGAGCAGGCGGGCAGTTTGGCCGCACAAGGACAACAATGCCGCAGAAAGCGAGCCGACGCGGTTTGAATCGATGTTCCGTTCCAATACGCTGACAATCGGCAGGCCGTCAATCGAAACGATGGCTGAGGAAGTCAGTGCGCCTGATTCGGCATGAAGGTTGTTTAAAGCATCATTTAATACTTCTTTTAACATTACAGTCTCCTCTGAATAGACGGTTTGGGGTGGAATTAAGCCTTAATAAAGCATCATAATAAATAATCTATTTAATACAATTAAATAGAACTATTTAAATGAGTGCTTACCAAGATATATTTCGTATTTTAATGATTACTATATCATCACTTTTTTGATTTGTATCAAAATCAGAATGAGAAATGTAAAAAAGTCTATACACCAATAGTAATAGTGCGGCCTTAAAAAATGACAAAAGGAAAAATGACATTTTGATTATTTAATAATCATTTGATTATTAAAATTAAAATAACGTTATAAAGCATGTGATGAATAAAAAGGCAGAATAAATGAAAATACGTAATATTGTATTATTTTTACAACATTTGACTGCTTTTAGTTTTGATAATGCACCGCTGAATGGAAAAATAAGACAAAAGTGAATTTGTGTGATTGAAAATCTCTGTCGGGCCGTCTGAAAAATACGGCATGGCAGAAAAGCAAATTTTTGATATGCTGATATTGGGCGGGCATCAATACCGGCTATTTCCGATAGAGATGTGAGGTTGAAATGGCAATAGGCGGCATTGTGATGCCGCCTGTTCGTTGGCTGGGTACAAGGCCTATGCCCGCCCTTCGGCTGATGAAGTGCAGAGGGCGGGTTGCTTGTTATGCCGCGCGATGCCCTGCTGAACGTTGTCCTGCTTTACGGCGGATTAACCTTTATTGCCATGGCATTTGGCTTGAACCTCATTCATCACTGCCTAGGATTTTTCAGACGGCCGCTTTCAGATGCCTGCGCATTCCTGCCACATGATTTCCTGCGAACTGCATACTTTCCCGTTTTCTCCCGGTTCTGCGCGGATATAGCTGCCGTCGGGCTGCATCAGCCAGGCTTGGCAGTTGTCGTTTAAGGCCAGGGTCAGTCCTTCGCGGATAACTCGGGCTTTCAGTTTCGGATGTTCTACGGGCGTGCAGGTTTCTATGCGGCGGAAGAAGTTGCGCCCCATCCAGTCGGCACTCGATATATAGGTGTTTTCCGCGCCGTCGTTGTAGAAATAGTAAACGCGCGAATGTTCGAGCTGGCGGCCGATAATCGAGCGGACGCGGATGTTTTCCGACAGGCCTTCCACTTGCGGCCGCAGGGCGCACATGCCGCGTACGATCAAATCAATCTGTACGCCGGCCGCACTGGCGGCGTAAAGTTCTTCGATGATGTTCGGTTCGATCAGCGAATTGAGTTTGGCGACGATGCGGGCCTTCCTGCCGGCTTTGGCGTGTTCGGCTTCGCGGCGGATGCCTGCAACCAGCATTTTGTGCAGGGTGAACGGGCTTTGGTAGAGTTTGTTCAGGCGGCTGGGCTGGCCCAGGCCAGTGATTTCCATAAACAGGGTGTTCACGTCGGCGGTAATTTGCTCGTCGGCGGTGAGGAGGCCGAAATCGGTATAGATGCGCGAAGTGCCTTGGTGGTAGTTGCCGGTGCCGAGGTGCGCATAGCGTTTCAGACGGCCTTCTTCGCGGCGGATGACCAAAGCCATTTTGGCATGGACTTTGTAGCCGAATACACCGTATACGACATGCGCGCCTGCGTCTTCGAGCCGTTGCGCCCAATTGACATTGTTGGCTTCATCGAAGCGCGCCATCAATTCCACAACCACCGTTACCTGTTTGCCTGCCAATGCGGCGTTCATCAGTGCCTTGGCCAGTTCGGAGTCGGTACCTGTGCGGTAGATGGTCATTTTGATGGCGACGACGGCGGGGTCGGCCGCAGCTTCGCGGATAAAGCGGACGACGGGTTCAAATGATTGGTAAGGATGGTGCAGCAAAATATCTTCCCGGGCTACGGCTTCGAGTACGCCTTCGTCTTTTTTCAGCATTTTCGACAGGCTGCCGCTGCGCGGGGCGTATTTGAGGTCGGGGCGTTCCACCATGTCGGGCACGGACATCAGGCGCACAAGGTTTACCGGTCCTTTGACTTGGTAAAGGTCTGCGGGTTTGAGTTTGAAATGGCCGAGCAGGAAGTCGTAAATGTGGGGCGGACAGGTTTCCGCCACTTCCAGCCGGACGCCGTCGCCGTATTCGCGGTCGTGCAGCTCGCTTTGGATGGCGGCGCGCAGGTTCTTCAGGTCTTCCTCCGCCACGGTCAGGTCGCTGTCGCGCGTGAGGCGGAATTGGTGGCAGCCTTTCACTTCCATGCCGGGGAAGAGGCGGTAGACGTATTCGTGCAAGATGGACGACAGGAAGACGAAGCCTTCTTCTCCGCCGCAGATTTCAGACGGCAGTTTGACCACGCGCGGCAGGATGCGCGGGGCTTGGACGATGGCCATGCCCGAAGAGCGGCCGAATGCGTCTTTGCCTTCGAGTTCGACGGCGAAGTTCAACGACTTATTCAATGGTTTGGGGAAGGGGTGCGCTGGGTCGAGGCCGACGGGGGTGAGTATCGGCCAGAGTTCGCGGTCGAAATAGTCTTCTATCCAGGCGCGCTGTTCCGCCGTCCAGTTGCGGCGGCGGTAAAAATGGATGCCTTCGCGGCTCAGGGCGGGTTGCAGTTCGTTGTTGAACAGGTCGTATTGTTCGTGTATCAGGCGGTGTGCCTCAACCGAAGCGGCGGCAAGGGTTTCGGCGGGCGTCATGCCGCTGTCGAGGATTTTGCCGGGATTCCGTTTGTGTTCGCGCCTCAGGTAGGCCATCCGTACTTCAAAAAATTCGTCGAGGTTGGAGGAGACGATGCAGAGGAAGCGTAACCGCTCAAGCAGGGGGATGCGCGCATCCTGCGCCTGCGCCAATACGCGGCGGTTGAATTCGAGCAGGCTCAGTTCGCGGCATAATATGCGGTTGGATTGAGGCATGGCGTTCTCCTTCAAATATGTTTGATGTTAATGACGATGGACGGAATGTCTGCGTATAAGGTATCAAGTATAAGTCCGGCGGTAGGGTTTTTCCAGTTGGGAGGCCGTCTGAAGAGAAACGGCGGTGGATTGGGGCGGGGTTATCGGTTATGCTGAAGGGAAGAATGACGTATATCAAATATTCAGATTGTCCGAATCATTTACAATAGCGGTTTGCCTTTGTGGTAAAACGATAAAGATATTGCGGCATCGGAATAATTTAAAGGAAAATTTATGGCCATCAAGCATGAAATACGGGATAACGAAATTTTTGTTTTCGGTTCGAACAAAGCCGGCAAACACGGTTTGGGCACGGCTCTGACCGCGCGGATGAAATACGGTGCGGAAATGGGGCAGGGATTCGGTTTGCAGGGGCAGTCTTTGGCGATTCCAGTGAAAGACGAACAATTGAAACTGCTGCCTTTGGAAGAAATCAAAACCTATGTCGATTTGTTTATCGATTTTGCCAAAACCAATTTTGACAAACGTTTTTTCGTTACACCCGTCGGTACGGCTTTGGGTGAATATCATGCGCAGGATATTGCGCCGTTGTTCAAAGGCGTGTCCGACAATTGCCGCCTGCCGCCGGAATGGGAGGAAATCCTCAAAGCTGAATGATAGGCTTTAAGGACAGATACATAAAAAGGCCGTCTGAAAACCTAAAATATGGTTTTCAGACGGCCTTTTTATGTTTTGCCGAGAGGTGTTTTTTATTTCGGCTCTTGCGGCACATAACCTTGCACTGCGTCGGCACCGTCGCCGAAGAAATAGTTTTCCATCTGCTGGGCCAGATATTCGCGCGCGCGCGGGTCGGCCAGGCTCAGGCGGTTTTCGTTAATCAGCATGGTTTGGTGGCGCGTCCACGCTTCCCATGCCTCTTGCGATACGTTTTCAAAAATCCGCTTGCCCAGTTCGTTCGGCAGGGGGGCGAATTTCATGCCGGGGGCTTCTTTGCCCAGTTTCACGCAATGAACCATACGGGTCATGATGTTTTCCTTCAACGGTTTTTCAGACGGCCTGAATTCTAACGGAAGGACGTTGCTTTGTATAGGAAGCCGCTTTCAGACGGCCTCCTGCCTGACTTTTCCACCAGGAAATCGATAAAGCTGCGTATTTTCGCACTCAAAAAAGCCCTGTCGGCATAAGCTGCATACAAGGTGGCGGACGGGATGCGCCATTCGGGCAGCAGGCGTACAAGGCGGCCGCTGTCGAGATCGCGTTTGACCGTCCACGCGGGCAGGTAGCCCAAGCCGCCGCCGGCCAAAACCATTTCCCGCACCATCGGCGTATTGTCCGCCCGAATGGTTGAATTCGGCGTGAGGTTAAAATGCTCGCCGTCACGTGAGATTTTGATATGCTCCATATCGACATAACTTGCTTGGACGAAATTGTGGGTAAGAATTTCCTGCGGTGTGGCGGGTGTGCCGTGCCTTTGCAGATACTCCGTTTCGCCAATCAAATAAAAAGCGATTTCGCTTAATGGGCGGACAATCAGCGTGGGCGGCAGGTCGACGCTGCTGACGCGTAAGGCCAAATCCACCCCTTCGGCCACCAGGTCGATTTTGCGGTTGTCCAGAATCAAATCAAGCGATACGGCCGGGTAAAGGCGGCAGTATTCGGCCAGCCAGCTGCAAACATGATGGTTGGCAAACCACATTGGCATCGTAACCCGCAGCAGCCCCTGCGGTTTTTCCGTCCCGCCGGCAGCGCGTTCGGCAGCGGTTTCCAACGTTTCCAGCGCATAACCGCATTCGCGGTGGTATTCCGCTCCGGCTTCCGTCAGATACAGATTACGGCTGTTGCGTTGCAATAGTTTGGCACCGATATGGTTTTCCAGATGGCTGATGTGTTTGCTGGCCATTGCAGTGGAAATACCGAGTTTGTCGGCGGCACGGGTAAAGCTGCCTTGCCGAACCACTTCGCGAAAAACCTTCAGGCTGAATAAAGTATCCATGATTTCTTATTGGGAAATATTGCGTCAATAAACATAGTATATATTTACTGAAAAGAATTATCTATTATTCCGTCTTATTGAAATCGTTTTATCCGATAAGGAAGATTTTATAATGATATGAGTTAGAGCAATCACTTCCGGTTCCTCTATTTTTCCGCAGCCGGCGGCGGTGCTTGGCCGCCGGACAGGCTGCTTTCTAAAAACCGATACCTAGTATCAGTAAACGAAAGGAAGACAAAATGTCATACCGAATTTTGCAGCAGGCTGCCGAAACGCGCCGCTCCATTTATGCTTTGAATAAACAACTGCCCCTGTCGACTGCCGAAACCGCACAAATTGTTGAGCACGCAGTCAAACATACACCGTCATCATTTAACTCGCAATCCACCCGTGTGGTCGTCCTTTTCGGTACCGAACACGAGAAACTGTGGCAGTTTGCCGAAAACGCCCTGCGTGCCATCGTTCCGGCCGACCGGTTCGAGCCGACTGCGCAAAAATTGGCCATGTTCAAGGCGGCTGCAGGAACCGTTTTGTTTTTTGAAGACCAAAACATCATAAAAGGCCTGCAAGAACAATTCCCGGCCTATGCGGAAAACTTCCCCGTTTGGGCCGAGCATGCCGATGCCATGCACCAATACGCCGTGTGGACGACCTTGTCCGCTGCAGGCATCGGAGCAAACCTTCAGCACTACAACCCCTTAATCGACCAAGACGTTGCCCGCGAATGGGATATTCCCGCCTCGTGGACATTGCGCGCACAGCTGGTGTTCGGCGGCGTTCAAGCACCGGCGGCTGAAAAATCTTACGGGCCGTTGGAGGGGCGGTTTAAAGTGTTCGGCGGTTAATTCAATCGTATAAAGCAGGCCGTCTGAAATAAGTTTTCAGACGGCCTGAGACCTTTGCAAAATTTCCTCCCAAAAAATCCCCTAAATTCCCATCCGGGCATCTAGGGGATTTTTCACGAGTACCTTCTTCCGGCAAACCGCACAAGCCATGATTGTCAAAAACATCAACCGCTTCCCGCTCTTGAAGCTGGAACAGGTGATTGCCCGGCAGTCGATCGAACAGTAACTGAATCGTCAAAGGAGCCGTTATCTCCGAGACTGCCGCGGCCGCCCCGCCTCTCCCTTTTTACCCATGTTTAAAGCTGTCCTGCTCAGCCAATGGCACAGCCCGACTTCAACCTGTTTTGCCGTTTTGACGAGTTGAGTATTCCCGATTACAGCACCTGATGCCGTTACCGCAACCGGCTGGCACAAGATGACACTTTGGCCGAGTTGCCGGGACTGATTAACCGCCAACTGATCGAAAACGGCTTAAAAGTAGGGAAGCATCCGCCGTTAACGCCCATGAGTGCAAACACCTGCCGTCTTTGTTGGAAGGCCTAGACGTAGGCATGACCGTCTATGCCGGCAAAGGCTGCGACTGTTTGGGTATCAGGGTTTTGCGCAGCCGCTCTAGGGCAACGGTCTGCGAATAGCCCGTCAATATGGCTTGTGTGTGGATATTGTCGGGCCGAAAACCAACATTTTCGGGGGCATGGGTGCGAATGTACGCTAAGCAGCAAGGCAGCAGGCTGTATATCAACTCTCCCGATGGAGTTTGGTGCGGCATATTGTACGCAAAACCAGATGCATGCTGCTTTTAAAAGAATTTCATGAACCAGGCTGTACCCTCTTTAGAGAGTAAACCTGAATGGCTAAAGAGATTTGGGAGCCCAAGACATGGGATGCCTGCCTTTTCTCATGCAGGTTGCTTTATTCTGGTAGGCTCCCTCTACTGCTGCAAAAAGGCTACATATTTCTCCGTACATCAACAGGGTGCTGGAATATTTTTAAAATAAAGATAAAATGGGGAAATTTTACCCCCCGTTTACCTCGTAAAACGAAATTCTTGTACTCACGGGCCGACTGGTTCGTGCAGGTAAGTGGGTAGGTTGCGATTCCGATCACTCTATACAACTAAATAAGGGAGCATAATAATGAATAAAGCTTATCGCATCGTTTGGAATGCGTGCACCAATACTTGGACTGCCGTTCAGGAAAATGCCAAGGCCAAAGGAAAATCTTCTTCCGGACGGGTTTCCGCCGAGCCTGCCACATTGGGCAGCTTGGGGTTGAAATCTTCCCGTTTCGTTTGTACCGCATTGGTTTCCGCGCTGATGATGACTGCAGGTTATGCCAACGCCGGGCCGGGTATTTTTATCAATGACGGTAATGATGACGGATGTATCGTTACCAGCGATGAATCAGCAAGAAGAAATGCGCTGTTCTTTCTGTCTAATAACAACTTGGAATGGGCGGCCGGGCAGTCCAGCGGCGGCAGTATGCCGAGTGCAAATGCCTTCCGTAATAAATGTGGCCCGGGAGATGCTGCCAGCCAAACCAACCGTGCTCTGTTCCATGGCGATGCGGGTGGCACAGGAAGCAAACACCTTTCGCTCGGTGGCCGTTTGGATGTGAACAGCGGCATCATCGGCGTGGGTGACCGTACCGCAGGCAATAACAGTATCCGCATCGGCAGTGGTAATACTTTGCAGGCTGCCAATAGTCAATCAAATTCCGTTGCCATTGGTAATGACGTGGAAACCAAAGCTGCTATGGCTGTTGGTATCGGTCCGACTGCCAAGGCCAATGGACAGCAGAGCGTGGCTGTCGGTAACAGTGTGGAGGCTTCCGGAAATTTTTCCGTAGCCATCGGCACTTCTGCCCGTGCAAATGCACCACAAACTGTTGCTCTGGGTAACAATGCTAACGCCGCAGGCGAAGATGCGCTGGCTATTGGCCGCAGTGCGCATGCGCAGGCGAAAGACTCGATTGCATTTGGTCGCAGCTCCCAAGCGGCGGCAACGGGTGTTGCCATCGGTTCACAAGCCAATGCTGCCGTGGCCAATTCCGTTGCATTAGGTTCAGGTACGACTGCCGTTGCTGCTGCAGACCAGTCCGGAACGAAAAATGTGAACGGACTGAACTATACGTATGTCGGCAATTCCGCCAACAGTTCTGTGACCGTTGGTAACCGTCAAATCAAACAGGTAGGGGCGGGCGAAGTTTCGGCTGCTTCCGCCGATGCGATTAACGGTAGCCAGCTTTACGCCACCCAAAATGTAATCGGCAATATCGGTAAAGGAGTGGCCACTAATTTGGGCGGCGGTGCAGCATTGAAATCAGACGGTACGTTTACCGCACCCACCTACAATCTGACTGATGCCAACGGTAATGCGGTTAGCAGAAACAACGTCGGCGACGCGCTAAACGTATTAAACAGCCGTTTGAATACTGTGGGCGGCGGTTTTCAGGTGGCTGCTGCTACTGGTACGACGCAAACCGTGAAACCGGGCAATACGCTCAAATTTATTGACGGTACAAATACCACCACTGAGGTATCGACCGACGGCGCGGGCGTAACCACCGTTAAAATCAACGCCACAGGCGGCAGCGGCGCAGCCGTCCCTTTGACTAGCAACCCCGCAACCGGCCAAGTGAACGCACCAGCTGCTGCTGATGCGAACAAAGCTGTCACTGCAGGTAGCGTGGCCACGGCCATCAATACTGCGGTCGGCAAAAGTAGCTTCAATGTGGAGGGTGGTGCTGTCAGCGGCGGCACGGCTAGTAGCACAGCTATAACTAAAGTGAGTAACGGCGACACCGTCAAATTGCAGGCGGGCAAAAACATCAATCTGGTGCAGTCTGGTTCAGATTTTACGTTTACCACTGCCGAGAATCTGAGCGTAACCAGCGTAACTACCACTGATGCGGCTGGCAATAAAACCGTTACCAATGGCGGTGGTGTCACTATAACTCCGGCGGCCACAGGCAGCTCCCCTGTAAGACTAACCACCAGCGGCTTGGATAACGGTGGCAACAAGATTACCAACCTGACCAGCGGTAACGTTGCGGCAGGCGACGACAGTGCCGTAAC
>NZ_KV790751.1:0-13739 GCF_001807735.1 Neisseria sp. HMSC31F04
GGGAGGGAGAAGGAATTTTGCAAAGGTCTCAGGCAGTTTGTCTGCCCGACCTTAAAAGGAAGTGAGCATATGCATAAAACAAAGACCTTGCTGCTGACCGGCATCCTGTCCCTTTTTTCCGCCGCCGCGTTTGCCGCGCCCGTGCCGTCTGAAATATACAAACCGATCGGCGCGCGAACCGTGAAAGCCCATCATCAGGGAAGCGGGGAGTTCGAATATGAAGCCGAGTTGCCCGGCAAACGCATTTCCATTCCTTCGCTGGCGGAAAAAGTCATCGCTTATGCACGCAGCCATGGTTTTCAGATTGTCGAATCGAAAATCAAACACGACGATGATGATTTGAAATTCAAACGCGGCAATCAGGAATTGGATGTCTCGATTGAGGACAAGGGACGCCGCATCGAATATAAGGCGGATTTGGATTTGGATAACCATTAGGCCGGTTTCAATGGAAAGGCCGTCTGAAAGGTTGTGCTTCGCGGGAAGCGGAGGCCTTTCAGACGGCCTTTCCGCCTTATTGCCGGCATTCCGGCATTTCACTATATAATTGCACAGTCAGACGGATGGAGAAGTGCGGCCGTCTGAAAACACACGGGCCGTTGCAGCCCGAGCCATCCATCAACCCACTAAAAGAACAGCCATGCAAACCCTGACCATTACCCAGCCCGACGATATGCACCTCCACCTGCGCGACGGCGACGCGCTCCGAGCCGTACTGCCGTTTACCGCCCGCCAAATGGGCCGCGCCGTCATCATGCCCAACTTGAAGCCGCCCGTCGTCAGCGTGGCCGACGCGCTGGCCTACAAACAGCGCATCATTGCCGCTCTGCCCGAAGGCAGCACGTTTGAGCCGTTGATGACGCTTTATCTGACCGACAAGGCCACGCCCGAGCTTGTACGCGAAGCCAAAGCGGCCGGTATCGTCGCCTTCAAACTTTATCCGGCGGGTGCCACCACCAATTCCGATTCCGGCGTAACCGATTTATTCAAACTGTTGCCTGTGTTGCACGAAATCGCCGCGCAGGATATGCGCTTTTTAGTCCACGGCGAAGTAACCGATTCCGACATCGACATTTTTGACCGCGAAGCCGCTTTCATCGAGCGCGTGATGAAACCCGTTTTGGCGCAAGTACCGAATCTGAAAGTCGTGTTCGAACACATCACTACTGCCGAAGCCGCGCGCCTTGTCTTGGAAGTAGGCGACAACGTGGCCGCTACCGTTACCCCGCAACACCTGCTACTCAACCGCAATGATTTGCTGGTCGGCGGCGTACGCCCGCATCATTACTGCCTGCCGGTATTGAAACGCGAAAGCCACAGGCAGGCACTGGTGGCCGCCGTAACCGGTGAGAAAGCACACAAATTCTTCTTGGGTACGGACTCCGCCCCACATGCCCAATCGGCCAAAGAAAACGCCTGCGGTTGCGCGGGTATGTTCAGCGCGGCGACCGCCGTCGAGCTGTATGCCGAAATATTCGAACAGGCGGGCGCGTTGGACAAATTCGAAGCCTTTGCCTCGCAAAACGGCGCGCGCTTCTACGGCCTGCCGTTCAACACGCGGAAAATCACACTGGTCAAACAGCCGCAGCGCATCCCCGACAGCATCCCCTACGGTGAAGACAAACTGATACCGATGCGTGCTGGCGGCAACACCGAATGGTCGGTACAGTATTGAATTAAAGGCTGTTTCAACATAAGAGGCCGTCTGAAAATGTTGCGGGTTGGGCAATCCGGCATTTTCAGACGGCCTCTTTATAACTTTTGGTTTGAACGTGCGGACGAAATGTTCTTTTCCCCGATTTCGGCTTTGCCGTATCATCCGTCGTCTCTTAATTGCAACGACACACTCAAAAAAGGAATACAAATATGGCACGTTTAACCATCCATACCGTTGAAAGCGCACCGGAAAAAGCAAAACCCCGCGTTGAAGCGGCTCTGAAAAACAACGGCTTCCTGCCGAATCTGATCGGCGTATTGGCCAATTCGCCCGAAGCTCTGGCTTTCTATCAGGAAGTCGGCAAGCTCAACGGCGAAACTTCGCTGACCGCGGGCGAACGCGAAGTGGTGCAGATTTTGGCGGCTAAAATCAACCAATGCGGCTTCTGCGTGGCCGGACACACCAAATTGGCAACTTTGAAAAAACTGTTGAAAGAAGAAGAAATCCAGGCAGTGCGTGCGGTAGCGCCGATTGCCGATGCCAAATTGAACGCCCTTTCTGATTTCACGCAGCAGGTTATGGCGCAAAAAGGCAATGTGTCCGACGAAGAGCTGAAAGCCTTTTTCGATGCCGGCTACAACCAGCAGCAGGCGGTTGAAGTCGTACTGGGCGTAGCCTTGGCCACCCTGTGCAACTACACCAACAATCTGGCGCGCACCGAAATCAATCCCGAATTGCAAGCTTTCGCCTAAAAACAGGTTTGCATGATGAGAGGCCGTCTGAAAACTTCCCGCTTCGCCGAGCGGACACTTTCAGACGGCCTTCAAGCTGATGAACGCCCCACCTTCACAATCTGGAGAATATTATGTCCCGCGAAACCCTTTTGAAACACGTTGCCGAACTGGTGCAGGCCAAGCTGAAACCCTTGGTGGAAGACATCGACCGCAAGGGGCTTTATCCCGAAGCCTTTTTGCGCGAATTGGGCGGGATAGGCGGTTTTGCCGCTGTAGGCAGCGCGGAAGAGGGCGGCAGCGCGCTTGGTTTGGCCGTGCAAATCGAAGTGTTGCGCGAGGTCGGCAAAGCATGCGGCGCCACTGCGTTTTCCGCCTGGTGTCAGGCCGCCTGCGCCTGGTATCTGCACCAAACGCCGAACGCGGAAGTGAAACGCCGTTATCTGTCCGACGTGTTGAACGGACGCGTGCTGGCGGGAACGGGAATGTCGAATACGGTCAAACATTTGGCCGGAATCGAGAAGCATCAGTTGCAGGCGGAGCGTATCGAGGGCGGTTACCGCGTCAACGGCATCCTGCCGTGGGTATCGAATTTGGGCGACAGCCATATTTGGGCGAATACGGCGCAGTTGGGCGAAGAATATGTGATGTTCATCACCGGCGGCGGCCGCGAAGGCGTGTCGCTGATTCCGTGCCCGGAATTCTGCGGCTTGGAAGGCACGCGCACGTTTGCCATTAAATTTGAAAACGTTTTTGTGCCGAATGAAGATGTTATCGCGCAGCCGGAACAGTTTGAAACGTATATCAAATCCATCAAGGCCGGTTTTATCCTGCTGCAAATCGGCATCGGTGCCGGCATTATCGACGGCTGTCTGGCCGAAATCGCCGCTTCGAATGCAGGCAGCGAAACCAACGACTTCCTTGATAACGGTTACGACGAGCTGAACAACCGTTTTCAGACGGCCTTGTCGCGTACTATCGAGCTGGCAGATGCCGCCTACCGCAACGAACCCGAATTGTTGGAAACCCTGCGTTTGCGCGAAGCTGCCGCCTGGCTGTGTTTGGATGCCGCCCAGTCTGCCGCACTGCACACCGGTGCCGCAGGTTATTTGATGAGCAGCCCGGTGCAACGGAGGGTGCGGGAGGCTATGTTTGTCGCCATCGTTACGCCCGCAATCAAACATCTGCGCAAAGAAATCAGCGAATTGGAATTTATCGGCGAGGGAGAGTTTTCCATTTAATCCTGTATCCGCCGTCAAACTGTCGGTACAATGCCGACGAACAGGTGAAAAGGCCGTTTCAGACGGCCTTTTTTGACAGCAATGGTATGCGGACGGGCTGTTTCAAGCGCATGGCTGATGAGGTGAGATAGATGGGGCGTTTGTTCAGACGGCCTAATCAGCCGGACAGGAAGTGCAGGATTTCCTCTGGTTTTCACGTTCAAAAATCGGTGCGTTCGTCATGTAAGGAGCGATTCATCTGCTGATGCGGCAATCAAAGCGAAGGCCGCGTCGGCTGATTGGCAGTTCCACTATAAACGGACGGATGCTTTGTTTGCCTGCCGCCACATTAAGGATATGGGAAATGGCTCAATATGTATGCGTATTATGTGAATGGATTTATGATGAAGAATTGGGCGACCCCAAGCGCGGCATCGCGCCGGGAACAAAATTCGCCGATTTGCCCGACGATTGGGAGTGTCCGGAATGTTTTGCCGGTAAAGACGAGTTTGAGCTGATTGAATTCGGCGACTGATAAATAACGAAAATGGTCCGAGCGAACCTGAACGGGTTTGCCCGGACCATTTCCGTTATAATGCCCACCCCGGTTTATTTTGGTGAAAAACATGGAACAACAATATGCCGATTATGCGGATGAAGGCTTAAACGAAGTGACTTCCCTGTCGTTGCCGCCGAATTCTGTCGAAGCGGAACAGTCGGTTTTGGGCGGGCTGCTGCTGGAAAACAGCGCATGGGACCGCATTGCCGACGTGGTTGCCGGAGAGGACTTTTACCGGCATGAACATCGGGTAATTTTCCGCACAATTGCGGCACTAATTAACGAAAGTCGCCCTGCGGACATTATTACCGTTCAGGAATGGCTGGAGAGAAATGACGAGCTGGAAGCGATAGGCGGCTTCAATTATCTGATTACATTGGCACAAAATACGCCGTCTGCCGCAAATATCCGACGTTATGCCGAAATCGTGCGGGAGAAGTCCGTGATGCGGCAATTGGCTGAAGTCGGCACGGAAATTGCTAGAAATGCCTATAATCCGCAAGGAAAAGACGCAGCCCAGCTGCTGGACGAAGCGGAAAACAAAGTTTTCCAAATTGCAGAAAGCACAGCCAAGTCGAAACAGGGTTTTTTGGAATTGCCGGATTTGCTGAAAGAAGTTGTCGAACGCATTGACATGCTTTATGCGCGCGACAATCCGGACGAAGTAACCGGGGTTCCTACCGGATTTATCGACCTGGATAAGAAAACCTCCGGTTTGCAGCCGGGAGATTTGATTATCGTGGCCGGTCGGCCGTCGATGGGTAAAACAGCGTTTTCCATTAATATTGCCGAGCATGTTGCAGTGGAAAGTAAATTGCCGGTAGCCGTGTTTTCGATGGAGATGGGCGGCGCGCAGTTGGTGATGCGTATGCTGGGTTCGGTCGGCCGTCTGGATCAGCATATCTTGAAAACGGGTGCGTTGCAGGATGAGCATTGGGGACGTTTGAACGAAGCAGTCAACAAACTGGCCGATGCGCCGATGTTTATCGATGAAACCGCAGGGCTGACCGCTTTGGAATTACGCGCCCGCGCCCGTAGGTTGGCAAGGCAGTTTGGCGGCAAATTGGGCTTGATTGTTATCGACTACTTGCAGTTGATGGAAAGTTCGGGAAGAACGGACAACCGTGCCGCCGCATTGGGAGAAATTTCCCGCTCATTAAAATCCTTGGCCAAAGAGTTGCAAGTACCGATTATCGCATTGTCGCAATTGAGCCGTTCGGTCGAGCAGAGAACTGATAAGAGGCCGATGATGTCGGATTTGCGTGAGTCGGGGGCTATTGAGCAAGATGCTGATTTGATTATGTTTATGTATCGAGACGAATACTACAATCCTGAGTCACCAATGAAAGGTTTGGCCGAATGTATTATCGGCAAACATCGTAACGGCCCGGTTGGGAAGGTCTATCTGACTTGGATGGGGCAGTTTACCAAATTCGATAATGCGGCATATGTGCCGGATGCGGCCATGATGGACGAGTAAGTTCATTTACTAGGGTTCGATTAAAATTTTCTAGAATACTGGAATACAAGCTCCATTATCGTTTAGAATAATGGAATAAAAATACTGCGAAAACAATTGAAAGTTGGGAATAAATTATGGGATCTAGGCAAAAGGGTTTTACCCTGATTGAATTGATGGTGACAATAGCTATTATGGCCATAATGGCAGCAATTGCTATTCCAAATTTTGCAGAATGGGTTGCTAAGAGGCGTGTTGCATCAGTAGCTGAAAAAGTGGCCAGTCAAATCAGGTTTGCCAGGGCAGAGGCAGCAAGGCTGAATAAGCCGGTTTATTTGTGCCCAGTACAAATTAAGACAGATGGTAAGCCGGATCAGTATTGTAAGGATACTTATGCAGGTTCGGGATATGCTGTATGGGCTGATTCACCAGAGTATGATCAAAAATACGAAAGGAGTAAGGATGAATCTTTACGTACAGTAGTAATGAATAAAGCCAAAGATCAGATAAAAGTTCGTTATCAAATTAGAAATGTTGGATTTGATGGAAAAGATATAAAGGCAGAGAAGGATGCAAAAATATTGGCATTTTTTCCAGATGGCTCGATAAAAAGATATATTGCTGACAGTTCAGGAAATATGGGCGTTGGCTATCCTGTTGGCGGTTTTACTAAATTTACCTTTACCGATAATGAGGCGAAAGATAAAGAAACGGGTGAGCGTAGAGCGGTAACTTTGCTGGTGTCAGGCGGGCAAGTTAGTTTTTGTGCCAATGGCGATAGCCGTCCGGCTTGTAAGTATGATGTCGATTTAACTGGCGCAACATGTAATGAGTATGGCGGATGTTTATATGAAAATAAATAAAAATATGGGAATTGGATTCCAACAGCAGGGTTTTGCCTTAATTGAGGTTTTGATTTCTGTTGTGGTCTTGGCTTTGGGTATTTTGGCATTGCTGGCAACACAGCTGCGTTCGGTAGGTAGTGTCAGGGAAGCTGAAACACAAACTATTGCCGCACAGGCTGCCCAAAATTTGATTGAGGGGATGACAGCTAATCCAAAACTGGAATTGACTGATGATAAGTGGACGATAAAGAAATATGATCATTATATAAAACCAACCCGGGTTACGGATAATACTGGTAGTTATAATGCGTACAACCTTGCTTTGAAACAGCTGGAAGAATTTAATAAGGAATTGAACGAAACCAAGCTGGGAGATATGAATGTTAGAACGAAGATCTGTAAGACCAAAGATTTGAAAACAGCTATTACAATAGATCCGGATACTGGTGATGTTTCAGATTGGGGTTGTGATGATACTGAAGGTAAGGTGGCAATAAAAATTGCCTGGTTGGTTCAGCCTTTGTCAGATAAAAATACAGACAAGGCGCAAACGGTCAGTTATCAAACTTATATTCGAGACGGAGAGTAAATCTTATGAAACGGCAAAACAATAGATATACCGTCTTACCTAAAAAAATTACGGGATTTACTTTAATTGAACTGCTTGTTGCCAGTGCGTTGAGCATTATTGTATTGATTGCAGCGGGATCAGGCTTTGTAACGACGCAAAAACTCAGTCAGGTAGCAAAGGGGCGTTTGCAGGTGCAAAATGATTTGCGCAATGCAACTAACATGATCGTGCGTGATGCCAGAATGGCTGGTTCGTTTGGCTGCTTCAATTTGGCGAAAACGGCTACGAATGATCAGACAAAATTGAAAGATCATGGTGATGCTAATGAATTGGGGGCTTTGGAGTATAACAATCAAAATCAAGGCGTAAAATATTTGGATGGAACGGCTTTATTGGGATCCAAATTTACTGTTAGTACGTCTAGTCCAAAAGTTCTGCTTTTTACTTATGGAATCGGCTCAAGTAGCGGGTATTCGTCCAGTGGTGCAAATAGTTTTTCCGTTCAGATTGAGAAAGGTGGCGAGTTGGCCGAGTTGGATGAACAGACTAAAGCTCCCATCATTATTAGTACCTGTTCATCATTAGAGAGATTTCCAAGTAGCACTAAGAAGTTGAATGGTAGTGAGCTAACAGTTAAAGATTTATCCCCTAATCTGAGTTCAGATCATGACACTCAAGTTAATCCTAAGCTCCAATCAGAAATATCCGTATTTAGGCAGGTGGTTAATGTATATGCAATTGGCACTCCTACAGGTGGGGAAGAAGGGCTGTATTTATTCCAATTAAATCTTACAACTGGAAAGCTTGGAGAGCCTCAATTGCTATTGGCAGGGGTTACATCTTGGGAGTTGGAATTTGGATATGTTCAATCCCCGGGCTGTAAATCTATGCAGAATGATACGAAAATCAAATTCGTTAATAATATTGAAAGTAATAAAACAGCATTATCTCCTGCTTTGCTGAGGATGAAATTAAAAGGTTCCGGTGGTAGTGGAGAGGTTAAGAGCGGTAAAGCGGCGAATAACTCCGAATCCGATGTTCAAACTTATTACATCAATGCAACTATACGGGGAGGTAACTCATGTGCAGAGCGCAATTTCCAAGAGGATGCAAATTAATGAAATGCCAACATAATATAAAAGGGTTTTCTCTGCCGATTGTGATGATTATGATGTTGGTGCTTGCGATTATGGTTTTGGCAGCAACACAGGTATTTAATACTGAAAGTCGGCTGAGTAGTAATGATGCGGATCGTAAGATGACAATGCAGGTTGCGGAGGCAACTTTACGCCAAGGGGAGCAGGCTATTGTTGATCAAGATTTGGTTGGTCTGGATAAAAAAACACAATTTATATCTGGATGCTCCGATGAAGGGCTATGCCTGCCATCACAGTCGGGTCAGGCTGTTTGGGAGGGGGGTAGCAATAGTTTGCTTGAGCAGAAGGGTAAAAAATATAGGGCTCCTAAACAAGATACGGTGGTGTATAAAGATCCACAGTATGTAATTGAATGGATTTCAGATGATAGTGAGCAGATTGTTTATCGGGTAACGGCCAGAGCATGGGGGGAAAATGCCAACACAGTTGTTACCTTGCAGTCGTATGTTGCGGCAGATATTTAAGGGAAACGTATGAAAGCATCAAACGGCCAGTTCGGTTTTACTTTAATTGAAATGATGGTTACTGTTGCAATTGTTGCAATACTGGTGTCAATTGCTTTGCCTTCATATTCAAGATATATTGAGAAGGGTGATCTTGTGAATGCAAGATCAAAAATGGTTAATATCGCTGATATTATTAAAACGGAATTGGTTAAAAAACCATCTTATTTAGAAAATAAAACCGAGGCAGATTTTAATGCCGAAATTACAGGCATGATTGATGGTGATCTCAAGGCAAAATATACTTTTACTACTGAATTTATTAGGCAGGGAAAAATTAAAGAAGAAGGACCACAAAAAGGTAAGGGTTATCCTGTTGGCATTAGGATTTATGCTGAGCCTAAAAAATCAGGGTACAGCTATACTGCATGGGTAAGTAGCCAGGGCGCAAGTTATTCTTGTATGGATGGCACTCGTGACGAAAATATTGCAGCAGCAAAGAAATTTCAAACTTCTGCTCCGTGTAAATAAAGGTATTGAAAACAAACCCGCAAGTAATATTGCGGGTTTGTTTCATTTTATAAATCACACTACAATCGCCCTTTTAGTTGGCACTTCTTAAAAACAAATATGCAGCCCCTTGATTATTGCCGTAACAAAGTTTCCGAAAGCGGTTCCAGCTTTGTTTCCGGTTTTCGTTTTTTACCGCAAAATAGGCAAAATGCGCTGATTGCCTTATATGCATTTTGCCGCGAACTGGACGATGTGGTGGACGATTGTGCCGATAAGCAAGTGGCGGCCATGGGCTTGCAATGGTGGCGGGGGGATTTGGCCAAGGTATTTTCAGACGGCCTACCGGAGCATCCGGTTAATCAGGCGTTAAAACATATCGTTATCGAATTTTCTCTGCCTCAAGCCGAGTTGGAGGAAATTATCGAGGGCATGCAGATGGATCTTCGGCAAGTAAGGTATGCCGATTTTGCCGAGCTGTCGGTTTATTGTTATCGGGTAGCCGGAGTGGTAGGCAGGTTGATTGCACGGATTTTGGGATTTGATAATGAGCAAACTTTACTGTATGCCGAAAAACAAGGTTTGGCTTTGCAGCTGACCAATATTATCCGGGATGTTGGCGAGGATGCGCGAATGGGCAGAATTTACCTCCCGCAGGATGAGCTGGAACGTTTTGGTATTGCAGAACAGGCGGTATTGCGCGCCGAATCTTCAGCTGAATTTATCGAATTTATGAATTTTCAATACACGCGGGCACAAAATCTTTATCGCGAAGCGCGTGATCTTTTACCTGATGAGGATTGCCGCAGGCAGAAAGCGGGCTTGATTATGGCGGCGATATATTATGCTTTATTGCAGGAAATCCGTAGAGACGGCTTGGAAAATGTGTTGCGTTACAAAATTGCAATCCCGGGGCCGAGAAAAAAACGGATTGCATTGAAAACTTGGTTATTTGGATTCAGACCATGAGCGTGAAGCGGAAAATAGCGGTGATCGGTGCGGGTTGGAGCGGTTTGTCGGCTGCGGTTAATCTGGCCGGAAAAGCAGATGTAACAGTGTTCGAGGCCGGTAAAACGGCCGGGGGCAGGGCACGGGCGTTGGCGGCGGATAATGCGGGCTTCAGCTTTTTGGATAACGGCCAACATATTATGATGTACGCCTATCGCGGTGTCCGTCATCTGATGGATAAAATCGGAGCTGATTACCGGCATGATTGTGTCAGATTGCCGCTGCAATGGCATTTGGCCGACGGATTGCAGTTTCAGACGGCCTCTCTGCCTGCACCTCTGCATCTTTTATGGGGTGTGTTAGGGGCAAAAAACGTCCGTTGGTCGGATAAGGCCGCATTGTTAAAACAGATGCGGAATCTGCGCATATGGCATGGTGAAGATGTTCCTGTAGGCAAATGGCTGCGTTCCCAACAATGCCCGCAAAAATTATTGGCAGGATTTTGGCGGCCGCTGGTGTTGGGGGCATTGAATACGCCGATTGAGGATGCCAGCCTGCGTGTTTTACGGGCGGTATTGGAAGACGGCGTATGGGCGGACAAGCGTGCGGCAGATTATCTGTTGCCGAAAACCGATTTAAATACTTTATTGGTCGAACCGGCAATCCGTTTTTTACGCCAATACGGGGTTTGTCTGTATTTCGAACAGCGCGTCGGCCGTTTGGCCCTGTTGCCGGGCGGGCGTGTGGCTGTGAACGGCGAACCATTTGATGCAGTGGTGGCGGCGGTTGCTCCTTATCATATTTCCGCTTTAATGCCGTCTGAAACACCTGAGGATATTCAGACGGCTTTTGAAGGTATCCGGTACCATGCCATTACAACGGTTTACCTGCGCTATGCCGAAACAGTCCGCTTGCCGTCGGTAATGACCGGTTTGGCCGAAGGTACGGTACAGTGGTTTTTCCAACGCGGCTGCCTAGGTGCTTCCGACCGCGAGGTGGCGGCAGTCATTAGCGTATCCGAGCATGTCGGACGCTTGTCGGCGGAAGAATGGATACGGCGTGCCGATGCGGATTTGCACCGCATTTGCCCCGAAATCGGCGCCCCGATTGCGGCAAAAGTCATTACGGAAAAACGGGCAACTGCCGCCTCTTATGCAAACAGGCCGCTGCCCGATTGCCGGTGGCTGCAGCAAAACGGCATTTATCCCGCAGGCGATTACCTGCATCCGCGTTATCCCGCCACCTTGGAGGCCGCAGTGCAGAGCGGTTTGGCGGCTGCGGAATTGGTATTGTGCGAACATGGCTGTTCGGGGTATTAAACCGGCTTTTATCCATGATAACAGGCCGTCTGAAAACATTATTCGGGTTTCAGACGGCCTTCATATCAGCATCAAACAACAGATTTAAAAACGGAGAACAATAATGAACATCCTGATTTGCAACGACGACGGCTATCTTGCCCAAGGGATTGCCGTTTTGGCCAGAGTGGCGGCCGAGTTTGCCAATGTGCGCGTTGTGGCACCGGAGCGTAACCGCAGCGGGGTCAGCAACTCGCTGACTCTGGACAGGCCGTTGCAGCTCAGACAGGCGGAAAACGGCTTTTACTATGTCAGCGGCACTCCGACCGACTGCATCCATTTGGCGTTACATGCACTGTCTGAATTCAAGCCCGATTTGGTGTTGTCCGGCATCAACCACGGTGCGAATATGGGGGACGATACCCTGTATTCGGGCACGGTGGCGGCAGCAACCGAAGCCTATTTGCTCGGCTTTCCCGCCGTGGCCTTTTCCTTAAACGACCATACCGACCGCTATTGGCCGACTGCCGAGAAGGCGGCATGGCAGTTATTGGAAAAATTGACGGCGAATCCACCGCAACAGCCGGTTTTGTGGAACGTCAATATCCCTGCCGTTGCCGCCGAAGATTTGCGCGGATGCAGAATCACGCGGCTGGGGAGGCGTCATCACGAACAGAGCATTGTGCCGATGCACAACCCGCGGGGGGAAAAGGTTTATTGGATTGGTGCCGCAGGAGAAGCTGCAGACCGGGAAGATGGAACCGATTTTGCCGAATGTGCCGCCGGTTTTATTACCGTTACGCCGTTGCAGATTGATTTGACAGCCTATAATCTGCTCCATGAAACGGCGCGCTATTGGCAGCAGAGTGAAGGATAACGGGATTTTACAGTCTGACTGCCCGATATTCGGCCATACAGCAGGGTTTGGACTTGAGAAGGCGGCTTAGTTTTATTATGATAGCGTCCGCTTAACTTAAGAAACTCAAAAGGTAAGAAAAATTATGTTGAAAAAAACTGCGTTGAGAACCGGTTCCTTAGCAGCCGTTTTGATGTTGGGAGCTTGTTCGTGGCTTCAGCAGCCGGCCGCACCTGTAGTGGAAGGCACCAATACCGGCGTCGGCATGCAGAATACCGAAAGCAGCATCACAGGCGGCAATCCTTACGGTGCCGCACCTTATGAACCCAGCGCATCGGTTGGAAACATGGGCGGAAATGCCCCTGTTTATACACCGCCGCCGACAATTTCCTCACCTTCGGTTTCCGGAAGCACCTATGTGCCCTCATATGCGCCGGTAGACATTAATGCCGCGACGCATAAAGTCGTGCGCGGCGATACCGTCTATAATATTTCCAAACGCTACAACATCACTCAGGATAATTTGCGTGCCTGGAACGGTTTGACCGATAACAATATCAGCGTTGGCCAGACCCTGCGCGTGAAGCCGGCCGGTTATGTTGCCCCGGCATCTTCAACCGTCGTGCATAAGCCTGAGCCTGCGCCAAGCCATCCGCCGGTCAGCGCACCTGTCAATACGCCGCCGGTGAGTGTCGTACAGCAGCCCGCGCCGACACCGCCCGTTTCTTACGCCGGCTCGTCCGGAGGCGTGCGCACTGCAGCCGGCATTACTTGGCAGAGGCCTACAGCCGGCAACATTATCGCCCATTACAGTAACAGCAATAAGGGCGTCGATATTGCCGGAACGAGCGGACAGGCCGTTGTGTCTGCCGCAGACGGTAAAGTGGTGTATGCCGGCAACGGATTGCGCGGCTACGGCAACTTGGTTATCGTCCAGCACAATTCTACCTACCTGACTGCCTACGGCCATAACCAGGCTTTGTTGGTGAAAGAAGGGGAAGTAGTAAAACGCGGGCAAACCATTGCACGGATGGGTAATACCGATACCGACCGTGTCAAGCTGCATTTCGAAGTACGACAAGATGGCAAGCCGGTCAATCCCGTCAATTATGTTGCCTTCTAACACATAAAAAAGAACTTTAGACCGTCTGAAAATACCTGCTGCGACAGTGGGTATTTTCAGACGGCCTTTTTATGGCGGATTTTAGTGTAAATCGGCATTATGCTTTGTTTTTCGGTATCTGCGGCTTTTCCGTTTGCCTGTTCTATCAAACTGCAACATATCCGCCCTTTGGGCAGTTTCAGGTGGTTTTGCATGAGTTAGAGCCTGAAATTATCTAATTTCGGCCGGACTTTCCCTGACCGACAAGCCCTGATGGATGTGCCTCGATAAATCAAGATGAGCAGCTGCTTTCGTAGATGGAAAATCGAGGTGTCGGCATTTTTAATAGCACAGAGACCTTTGCAAAATCCCCCCAAAATCCC
>NZ_KV790752.1:0-2575 GCF_001807735.1 Neisseria sp. HMSC31F04
TATTGGAGGAAAGGCTTTTTTGCAAAGGTCTCTGCCTGTCCGATTTTAAAACTTCACGTTCACGCCGCCGGTAAAGCTGCGGCCCATTTGCGGCGTATCAGAGAGGAAGCTGCTATGGGCGTAAACGGATTGGTTGAGCAGATTGTCGGCTTTGACATACCAATTCCACTCGCCATAGCGCGTATTGCGGCGGTAGTTTGCGCCGAGGTTGAGCATATGGTGTCCGGGCGTGCGTGTTTCGTAGCGGGCGAGTTTGTTTTGGGCGAACACGCGGTAGTAGTCCAAATTGGCATCGATACGGTCGGTCAGCGAGGCTTTCAGGTGGAAGCCGAGGCGCGCAGCCGGAACGCGAGGCGCGTTTTGGTCGTCCTGTGCGATGAAAGGACGGTTACCGTAAGCATCTTCCCTGCCGGGTAGGGAAGGCAGGTTTTTCAGACGGCCTCGTACATAGTCGCCGGAAACGCCGATGCGGTAGCGCGGTGTCGGTTTGAAGTAGATTTCGCCTTCCGCGCCGTAGAAGTCGGCGCCGGATTGGTTGTAGCGCACGAGCTTCATTTCGCTGTCGTCTTCGATGGATTTGGGGCCACGTCCGTCGTTTAAGGTTTGGGCGTAAATGTAGTTGCCGAAACGGTTGCGGTAGAGTGCCAGATTGTATTGCCAGCGGTCGCCTTCGTAGCCCAGCGCGAGTTCGATATTGTTGGAACGCTCTTTGTTGAGGTGGTTGTTGCCGACTTCAAAGGTGTTGGTGGCAACGTGTTTGCCGTGTGCGTACAGTTCTTGCGTTGACGGCAGGCGTTCCTGATGGGAGGCGGTCAGGCTGAGTTTGTGGTATGGCGTGAAATACCAGTTGCCCGAAAGTGCGAACGAGCGGGCGGTTTGGCGGTGCGCACCGAGGTCAGGCAGGGGTTGGTTGTAGTAGTTTTCTCGATCAATCAATGCTTTGTCGTACTGGATGGAGGCTTTTTGTTTTTCCACGCGTACGCCGCCTTCAAGCGTGAAGTTGTCCCAGTTTGCCTGTTCTACACCGAAAAAGCTGTAATGGCGCACATTGTTGTCAATCAACATCGGTTGTTGGACGGTTTCGGGAATGGCGGAAAGCGCGCTGGATTTTTGTCCCAAATATTGTACGCCCCAGCTGCCTTTCAGACGGCCTATGGGTTGGTGGCGTAACTCGATACGGGCGTTGTGTGTTTTATTGTTGAAGAAGTTTTCTACTACATTGCCTGCTTTTTCGTCGTGGTGGTAGTCATTGCGGTTCAGGTGTACGCGCAGGGCTTCAAAACCGGGGAACGGTTGCTTCCATTCGGCGCGGAGTTCGTAGCGTTTGTTGCGCAGGTCTATCCACGGTTTGCCGTTGTGGACATGGGTGTGTGCATTATCATCGTCGTGGAAACCGCAGCTCAAACCCGGATTGTCGTAATCGACGTCTTCTTCGGTCAAGAGGTGCGGATAAAGCTGCAAATAGCGTTTGTTAATCAAACTTTTCTGCCAGATGATGTCGGCGTGGCAGTCGTCGTAGAGATGGCTGTGGGCAGGCAGGCCGTAGCGGTCGCGACGGTCGCTGTACGCCACGCCGAGGAAACCTTTATCCCCAACCCAAGACAGGCCGATGCTGCCTGTTTTTGAATCGGCATGGCTGTCGGGCAGTCGTTTCAGACGGCCTTCTTCTTTTTGATAGCGCGGTACAGCGTAATCGCCTGATTTGCGGTACAAGCCTTCAGTATGCAGCACGAAGTTGTTGCCCAAGCCGATATTGATGCCTGCGGATGTCAGTTTTTCCAAATTGCCGCTGCTCAAACGTAATCCGGCTTCGCCCGATACGCCGTTTTCAGGCATTTTTTCGGGGATTTTTCCATCGGCAACATCGACCAAACCGGCTACATTGCCCGAGCTGTACAAGAGCGTAACCGGACCGCGCAGGATTTCGACTTGTTGCGACAAGGCGCTGTCCACCATCAAGGCATGGTCGGGCGAGAAGTCCGCCATGTCGCCCGTTTCGCCGTGATGGTTCAATACTTTAATCCGTCTGCCTGTTTGACCGCGAATAACGGGAGCGGATGCGCCGCCGCCGTATTGCGAGGCATGAATGCCCGGTACGCCGTCTAAAGCATCACCCAAGTTGACGGCTTTTTGGCGCAAGGTATCGCCGGAGATGATTTTGTCGGAGGCGGTCGAAGTGTGCAACAGACCCGAAGTGGCGCGCGGACGGCTTTTACCGACGACGGTAACCTCTTCCAAGTCAACCGACTGCTCGGTTTCATGCGCTTGGGAGAGGATGGGAGTGCTGATTAAAAGAATAGATAAAACGATGGGTTTGAGTGTGGTTTGTGTCATTTTAGTTTCTCATCATATTTCGAAAGGCTGTTATTATATAGCATTCCATTGTTTATATGATAAGATTTTTGAGAAAAAAAGGCCGAGACCTTTGCAAAATTCCTTTTTCCCCGACAGCCGAAACCTAAATAAAGATTTTTGGCTGTTTTTGTTTCAAATATCCACTGATTCTACTCAAATACCCCCCCTCTTAATCCCCCTTGGATACTTGATTAATCAGGCATCCGGACCGCCTTTTAGG
>NZ_KV790753.1:0-5785 GCF_001807735.1 Neisseria sp. HMSC31F04
GTGTGGAATTTAGGGCTAATCTACGTCAGCCCTAAAAATAAAGTATGAAAAGATTAGATTTCAGATTTTATTTTTACACAATATGCTTGCTATGAGATACCAAGTTGACAATGTTTATCCATAAAATCATTGAAAGAAGGAAAAGCTGGTAGGTTATAGTAGAAATTATCACGTTTAACTCTAGTAAGAGGCATTGCTAAATTTGAGTATACTGTTTTTTTACGCTTATTGATTATAGTAGTTTAATCTGTTTATCTGTTTTATTCCACTTCCATCCCTTTTCTTACTATCTTTTAATTTCGATAACTCATCTACCAATCTTGATACTTTCTATATATTTATCATTATAAAAATATTTAAATATTTGTTAAAAATATGTAAAACGTAAAAAATTATATTTTATAAATGAGGGTAATTAAATGTGGTCAGATACTGAATCTAAAGAAGACTATCTCAATTTTGGTGAAGTATCCCAAATTGTTACTGAAATCTTAGAAACTGAAGCTATGCTTCCCGTTTCAATAGGTGTTTTTGGTAATTGGGGTGCAGGTAAATCTTCTCTATTAAATTTAATTGAGCAACAAATCAAACCTGATGAGTGGATTATAATTAAATTTGATGCTTGGCTCTATCAGGGATTTGATGATGCCAGAGCGGCGCTTTTGGAAACTATTGCAAGCCATTTGATTCAGGCCGCTAAAGATGAAGAAACCATCTTGCAAAAATCCAAAAACTTATTTGTAAGAATTAATGGTTTGCGTTTGCTTGGTTTAATGGCCGAAGGAGCTGCGTTGGCTGCAGGAGTGCCAACTTTTGGCTTAATTTCCAAAACATTTGAAACAGCAAAAGAATCATTGGATGGTGTTCAAAATGAAACAGAAAGTAAGCAAATTGTAGAAGTAGGGAAAAATCTTGTTGATTCAGGGAAAAATCTTATCAAGCCAAAAGAGAAACAAACACCACCACAACAAATCGATGAGTTTAGAAAAGAATATGGCGAAATATTGCAGGATTTAGGTAAAAAGCTGGTTATTGTAATTGATAATCTGGACCGTTGTCTGCCTGCTAATGCTATTCAGACATTGGAGGCGATTCGTTTATTTTTGTTTTTAAATCGGACGGCATTCATTATCGCAGCTGACGAGGAGATGATTCGCCATTCAGTTGCCGAACATTACAAAGATTTGTCGTATCGTCATCAAATTGATTATTTGGATAAGCTCATTCAGATTCCTATTCGTGTACCCAAAGCAGGTGTGCTTGAAATTCGTGCATATTTATATATGCTGTACGCCATTCATCAAAAAATACCAACCGCAAAATTAGCAAGCTTACGCCAATTTTTAGAAACTCATTTGCAACAATCTTGGAAAAGTCAATCTTTAAATCCAGAAGATGTGACCAAAACTATTGAAGAGCAACATAATAAAGTTCTCTTGTCAGATTTTGAACGAGCAAACAGAATAGCTCCCTTATTAGCAAATTCACCTAATGTTTACGGTAATCCCAGAATTGTAAAACGCATTTTAAATACCATTAAGATGCGTACCAAAATCGCAGACAAGCGTCAAATGCCGTTAGATGAAGCAATTATTACCAAACTAGTTATTTTTGAGCGATGCGTGGATTCTGATGTAGTAACAAAATTTTATCAGCTTGTTAATGAAGGAGAAGGTAAACCTGAATTATTAAAAGAACTGGAAAATAACAATGAGCAGAATCTATCAAAGCTCTCTGAAAATAAATCCATTCAAACATTTATCACAGAATGGGTAAAATTAGAGCCCAAATTATCTAATGTTGATTTGCGGGCTGCGATTTATTTATCTAGAGAAACCATTCTGCTAAATACTTACACTGCTCAACTTTCTCAAAAAGCCCAAGATGTTTTAAGTATTTTACTTGTAACTAAATCAAAAACAGGCTCACAAAATACTCAAACCGCTATTCAGGGATTAACAATTGATGAACAAATCTCCGTTATGGAAGCATTGATTGAACAATTAAGAAAACTGGATAATTGGGATGAAAGCCCAGATGGTTTTATAGGGGCTTGTTTGCTAGCGGCAAATTCAGAAGACGGTGCAAAAATTTTAACTCGCTTTATTGCTGAATTGAGAAATAAAGGTGTTAATCAGCCGTGGTTTAATACAAGATTAAAAAGAGAAACTTGGTATCAGGAGTAAGCAATGGGTACTTCACAATCTAGCGTGGGGCCAAATGGTCGTTCACCTTTGTTACCGGCTTGGGTTGATGACAACCAAGCAACGACTCAAACACCAGACCCACAGAGATTAAGGGGATTGCGTCAAGCAATCGGTAGGGCTGTACGAGGCGGTGGACGTGGTGATGTACGTAAAGCACTTGGTCATTATGCACGAAAAGCCAGTGGTAGTAAGCATACAGCCGTCCAAAAATTGGGGAAAATTACCCAAGCAGGTTCGGATTTATTTGGTATTTTTTCAGGCGGCCGGCAGCAACAATATTCGGTTAATTTACATAGTTTAAATGGTCAGCCTTGTGAGCAAGTTATCAACCAAATTACCGAACTTTTGGCTGGTCATCACGGTGATTCAGACAAAATTCGTTCTGCAATGAATATTGCTTTATCAGAAGCATTGGAAGGAATGACAACTTTTGATGAAAATAGCATTACCACTGAAGTCATTGGTAGAATGATGGTTTGTTATTTAACCGAAAGTATTTTTCTGCAAATTGCACACGATGCTGGCAAGGCTTGGAAGAAAGGCGATGATCCTGTGCAAATTGCCAGAGCAGAAAATGATTTACGGCAACTCATTCGTGAAGTAGTAGATATTAATCTTGCCCCTAAATTTACGGATGATGTTTGTCAGTTAACAATTGAACAAATGCAAGACATTCAAAATCAAGCTATTTTGGAAATTTGGGAAGAGTGGGAGAAGTATTGATGACTCAATTGTTTTTTCACCACGACATTAATCAATTAAATAACCTACAAAATGGAACAATACCTGTTCATTTGTATGGAATGGGTAATAAAAATCTACAAATTGCCCATATCGGTAATATGGTTTTAGATAGGGTGAGAAGATTAGGCATTAGACTTAATAACCAAGTAATGGATTTTCTAACCATTGCTATGGCAGTAACGGCGGCAGATACTTTTGTTTTGCGAAAAGATACCGCAAATGGCTGGTGCCGTTCCTTTTCTATTACTTTACCATTGTGCCAGCCAGCTATTTGGCAAGCAAACAAAGTTCATTTAGAACACATTTTACACTTTTTAAGTGGTGATATTTGGCAATTTGATTTTCAAGAAAACGGACAGAATCCTCCACAACCCTATTCACAAAATGGTAGAACCAAGTTAGTAGATTTAAGAAATAAAGACTGTGTTTGTTTATTTTCAGGTGGTTTGGATTCATCGATTGGAGCAATTGATTTATTGGAACAGGGGCATTCACCTGTTTTGGTTAGTCATTCCTATAAAGGTGATAAATCACGTCAGCAAGCCATTATTCAGCAACTTAACCAAAATGGTTATATCAATCAATTTTCTCAATTTAATGCGATTGCACAGCCCCATTTAAATAATGGTAGGGCTACTGAAATCACAATGCGAACCAGAAGTTTGAATTTCTTAGCATTTGCAATTATATCAGCTTATGCATTACAGGAATTTGTGCAAGAAGAAATTGATGTTTTTGTACCTGAAAATGGAGTAATTTCAATCAATGCACCTTTAACAGCACGCAGAGTAGGTACTTTAAGTACCCGTACCACCCACCCTTATTTTATCCAAGAAATACAAAGATTGTTCACTGCGGTCAATATTCCTTTCACTTTAAGAAATCCTTATCAGTTTAAAACCAAAGGGCAAATGATAGCAGAATGCGAAAATTTACCATTATTACAGCAAATTATCCCTGATACTGTTTCGTGTAGCCATTGGAAACGCAAAAATCAACAATGCGGGGTTTGTGTTCCATGCCTGATTCGTAGAGCGTCATTGCATTATGCTGGTATTACCAATGATGCCCAATATGAATTTAATGATATTCGGCAAATTTTAACAAATCAGGACAGAAGAGATGATTTATTTGCTTTAATAAGTGCTATTCGTCAAAAAAGTCATCGCAACATCAATCAATGGGTTTCACAAAGTGGTCCACTACCCACTCAACAACTAAATCAGTTTGCAAATGTTTTTAGGAGCGGACTGGATGAAGTGGAGCAACTTTTAATAGTGAACCAAATATTATGATGGATATGCATTGCCATTTGGATTTATATACTAATCCACAATACGTTGCAAAACGATGTAAAGATGAAAATATTTATGTTTTATCTGTTACAACCACACCCAAAGCGTGGTATGGAACAAGTTCATTAGCAAAAGATTGTCCTCGTATTCGTACCGCCTTGGGATTGCATCCGCAACTGGCTCACGAACGTTGGCAGGAGTTGGACTTGTTTGATGCATTATTAAACCAAACTCGCTATGTGGGTGAAATTGGGCTGGATGGCGGAAAAGAGTTTAAAACACATTGGGAAACCCAATTAAAGGTTTTTCGCCATATTTTAAGAAGCTCAGCAAAATCTGGAGGAAAAATATTGAGCATACATTCTAGAATGAGTGCAAATACTGTACTAGATGAATTAATTCAAGTAAATGGTAATTTACCAATCCTTCATTGGTTTTCAGGCACAAAACAACAGCTAAAACGAGCGGTTGAAATAGGCTGCTATTTTTCTGTAGGACCTGCAATGTTAAGTAGTAAAAAGGGTTATGAATTGGTTCAACTCATGCCAATAGAAAAAATATTGGTTGAAACTGATGGACCTTTGGGGAATTTCAAAACACAAGCTTTACTACCCTGGAATGCCAATATTGCCATTGCAATATTGGCAGATATTTGGGGGATGAGTATTTCAGAAGCTGAGAATATATTGAGACAAAATCTGATTAGCTTAGTTTCGAAACATATATAACCCTCTTATTTCTTATGAATAAAAAAGGCGGGTTGAGGTTTGAGCGGCGGCAACATGACAGCCTAAAAAACAAACGCACTCCTGATTATTGATTACACATGACAAACCTGGCGATAGCTAACGCGATTTTGGTTCTATTAAGATTGCGGAAGATGTAATGGATTAACTGACCTTCTCTCCCATTTTTAATGAATATCAGGGAGAGGCATACCAGCAAAACTTGGCAGACAACGGCATCACCCGGTCGGTCAAGGTCCGGGAATTGGAATTTGACGGACAGAGCAAGTTGTCGGAAGGCTGTATGTTGATTTTGGAAGTGGAGCAGCAGGAAGGGGGCAAGCAGTTTACGCTTTCGCCCGTGCCGTTAAACGAGATCATTCATTTTATGCGGGACACTTGGCGGTATTGCTGATGCGGAAAGGACGGATTGAAAACCCGTCCTTTTGTTATACTGGCTATTTTCAGGTAGTCTGGACAGTTCTAGGCTACCTGAAAATTCATTTCTAAAATAAAAGCTCATTCATTCAATGCTGCCAATCTCGCCCGAACTTTTGCAGCCGCATCTTCCGTGCTGTTGCCGACAATAACGTTTTGTTTGTCGTCGAAATACTGAACGGCAGGCAGATCGCGCAGGAAGCCGTCAATATCCTGTGCGGTCAGGAAACGGCCGTGCATATCCCAGCCGACATTGAGGGCGCGTCCTTTGACGGCGGCCATGCGGTCGTGCAGATGGCCGTAGAGGTGGTATAGGCCGTGGCGGATGCCGTCCCATTCGTAGGTGTAGGAAATCGTCGCGTTGTTTACACCACAG
>NZ_KV790753.1:5805-6724 GCF_001807735.1 Neisseria sp. HMSC31F04
TATAGAAATTAACAAAGCGGCACAACTCCTTTTGCCGGTGTTCCGAGCTGTCGAAACTCTGCTTTTCATGCCACATCTCCATCAGGGTGCGGATAACCCGCTCCGCCTTACCGTTGGTCTGCGGACGGGCAACCCGGGTAAACTTTTGACCAATCCCGTTCTCATAACAGGCTACACCGAAAGCATGGTTGGCCGAGCCTTTGTATTCCGTACCGTTATCGGAGTAAACGCACTCAATCAGGTGTTCGGTCAGAAACTTGGCGGCGCTGTCTGCGGTTTTGTCCGGCAGAATGGCCGCGTATAGCTCTCTTGAGAAATCGTCGATGGCGACAAACAGATAATCCAGCTTATCGGTGGCTTTCTGCCCTTTGGGCAGCGGCAGCCGTTTGGTGTCGAGATGCACCGGCTCTCCGGGGTAGGATTTATTGTAGCGTTTGGCCTGCTCTTTGAGCTTTTCCTGAATGCCGCGTCCTACCTTGGCTAGGCGTTTCATTCCGTACTTTGCCTGTTTGAAACGGTTGTTGGTACTGGTTTGGGGTTTGAGCAGCTTGCCCCTTGCGGCTTTAAGTGCGCGATAGATGGTGACGCGGCTGACTTGGTAACGGCGTGCCAGGGAGGTGACGCTTTCCTTCCCCTGCGTGTAGGCCAGCCAAATGGCTTGGCGGTGGTGCGGGGTGAGGCGGGTGTCTTTGTGCATGTTCATGTCAGTATTCTCCTGAAATACTGTAAACAACGCTAGGGATTTCTACATATAAGCATGGCATACTGTTCAGACGGCCTTCGGCCTTAATCCCACCCGTTCCACCAGCGGCGGGCGGTTTTCTTTTGGGGCTGTACTAGATTAGCCCTAAATTCTACACCAATCCCGCAGGGTTTTTAGCTGCCGGGACGGCGTGCCGAAGTTAAACCGAAATTCACA
>NZ_KV790754.1:0-4437 GCF_001807735.1 Neisseria sp. HMSC31F04
CCACGCCCCATAAAGATTTTCGCCGTTTTTTTCTTCTGCCCACTCAGTGCAAAAATAAACACCTCCCCACAGTTGGGCAAGATTGCAGCGTAAATCCTGCTTGTTGCGGCAGAGGTGGCAGATTCTTAAAAATTCCACTATAATCCGTCTCTCTTTATCTGGGGGCGATCTTGGTTTCGACGGGGGTTGCGAAGCAGATGCGGGCATACCGGGGTCTCAGATTTCCCGTAAAACACTGAATCTAAATAGTCGCAAACGACGAAACTTACGCACTGGCCGCTTAAGGCCTGCCGTTGCAGCAGTTGGTCAATGGGCTGTGTAGCGCAAGCTACCGCAACGTCATTTTACATTGACTGGTTTCCTATCGGGTTACTTGGTAGGGAATAAGATTTAAGGTAACTGGTTTCTAGAAGGCCTGTCGGTCGGCATGATAGGAACGAGATTTTAAATAGATACGACTAAGTATGTAGAACGCTTTGTAGAGGACTTTCGGACGGGGGTTCAATTCCCCCCGCCTCCACCATACCTAATTTCCAGCAGCATCCTGAAGTAAGCATAGAGCCTTGAAATATAACAGTTTCAGGGCTTTTTTATTACCCTGAATGTGCTGGAGTATGCTTGAGTTTTCGCCATTTATGGGGTAACTTTTGGGGTAACTTTTCACGAATTACCCCAAAAAACGCCCCCAAATCCCCCGATTTTCCCGCCGTTTTTTGAAACAAGTTACCCAAAAATCGCCTGAAACCCTTTATCCATAAGGCTTCCAGCGTTTTGCATAAGTTACCCCAAAACGGACTTAAAAATGCCAAAACCAACCCTTCCCCTAACAGACAGCCAATGCAAAAAACTAGAGCCGCCTAACCAGTTGTCGGACGGCGGCGGCCTATCCCTTCAGGCAAGGGGCAACGGCAAGTATTGGCGTTTCCGCTATTACCGCCCGTCCGACAACAAGCGGGACGAAATACGGCTTGCGGCTGTTGCGCTGGTGTGAAATCGACTGGGAGGCGCGGCAATACCGCAAAGACGGGGAGGAGATGAAAAACGGGATAGGGCACATTGTCCCATTGAGCCGCCAAGCCATAGCGATACTGGAAGGCCTGAAGCCCGTAACGGGGCATCATGAATTTGTGTTTGCCAACATCGGCAGCAAAAAGCCTTTGAGCGAAGGGGCGGCACGCAAAGCCTTGGCACGGCTTGGCTTCCTATCGGGAGCGCAAGGCCGCCCTGTTCGATATGGCCGCATCCTACCGGCACGGCATGGCCGCCATCCTGCCGAAGCATGCTGCTTAGGCAGACTTGGCAGGCCGCCGACAAAGGCCGTCTGAAAGCACGGCGGGGGTATTTCGTGAGCATTACGCGCCCGCGCGCGCGTATGAATAGAATTTTGCGAGCCCATAAAAAAGGGAAGACGTTTACGCGCCCGGGCGTATGAATTGGGCGGCATGGGGGCTTGAAAGTTTACGGCCTGATGTTTTTGGAAACCCCCCGCATTCCCATGCGCAGAATTTTTTCTTCTGCAAAGCTGTTAAAGGAATATTAACAGGCTGTTTAACATGAAACTTTGGAAGTTTATACCAATGGAAAAGGCCGTCTTCCCACGCGAACGGCTTTCCCCGAATTAGTATTTTTTAGTAATTTGAGCAAAGGAACAAACCATGCACGACAACAGGCGGGAGCTTGAAGAACGCATCTGCGAGATGCTGGCACGGGGGCACAGTATGGCTGAAATCTGCCGCAGGAAGGATATGCCCGCAGAGAGCACCGTTTACAAATGGCTGGCAGAGGGCGGGGCGTTTTCGGAGCAATACGCACGCGCGCGTGAGCAACAGGCGGATTTATACGCCGACGAGATAATCAAAATCGCCGACGACTGCACGCCCACCCATGAGGAAATAGCCAAGGCGAGGGTAAGGATAGATGCCCGCAAATGGAAGGCCGCCCGCCTTGCCCCGAAGAAGTACGGCGAAAAATCGGAATTGGATATGAAGTCGTCCGACGGCAGCATGACACCGAAGGCCGGGCAAGTGCAAATGTCCAAAGAAGACTTTCAGGGCGCATTGTCCGAAGCCTTGAAAGAGATTACGAGATGACAAAAGCCAAAAACGGCTTTTGATGACAAATCAAGTACCTGCATACTCCCCTTACTTTTAAGGGGAGCAGCCGCCCAAAACACATTGACAGATTGAGCCTAGGGAAGCAGAATAGGGCTTCTCTCTCAAATTGATTAGCCGAAACATCCGCACGGCTTGCGGATTTTTTCACGCCATTTCCCATAGTCCGTTTTTCAGACGGCCTATCTCAAGTTATGGCGGTGTGCGGCAACGGTAACGCCCGCGCCTGACTAATCACAGGAGAGAGCACCGCCCCCTATACGGGCTTCTCAAATCTCAAATTGATTAGGAGCATGAAAATGCAAAACAACATCCCCGCGCAGCTTATCGCCGCCGTAGCCATCCCCGAAAACCACCATCAAGACGTAGACGCGGTTTCCTGCCGCTGGCAGCCCTTGGGCTTCTATGCCGACCGCGAAGCGGCACATCAAGCCTGCCTGACCTTCATCGCCGCCCTTTCGGACGACCTCAAGGAATGGGCGGGCTTTGCCGTCCTTACCCCCGAAAACGGCAGCTATGCCCGCATGGCCGACCGCCTGAAATCCCCGAACTGACCCCATCCCCGCGCCCTGACGCTTCAGACGGCGCGGGCTTCCTGCATCCGCAGCAAACGCATAAAACGTTGATTTTAAATAGCTTTAACAAGGCTGATTCCAGCCCTGCAAGGAGGGAAACCATGAAACCCGAAGCAAAACCCGTACAGCACCCCAAACCACGCCCGCAGCCTAAGCCCTGCCTGTTGGCCGTAGGCTACGAACAAGAGCCGCTGACCTACCGCTATCAGGCCGTAGGGCTGTTTCCGAGCAAGGCTGAAGCCAAGCGCAGATTGGCCGAACTGACGGCGGAAACGCCCGATTTGCTGTTTCTGATACTGGAGAGCGAGCCGCGCAAAGGCGAAAGGGCGGCGGTTTACGGCAAGCTGGCCGCCGATTTGGAGGGCAGGCCATGAAACCCGATTTGACCGAAATCAAGAACGCCGCCTATGGCCGCTGGCCTGAAATCCATGCCGCCCTAGGCATCCCCGCCAAACTCTTAAACACCCGCAAACACCAGCCCTGCCCGCATTGCGGCGGCAAAGACCGATTCCGCTACACCGACCACAAACACGGCGGCGGCTACATCTGCAACCAATGCACCCCCGAAGGCGGCAGCGGCTTCGACCTGCTGATGCTGGTGTTTGGCTACAGCTTTACGGAAGCAGTCAATCAGGTTTCCGCCCTGCTGGGGCTTTCGGACGGCCTGCACGGGCAATACGCCCCCATGCCCGCCCAACCCGAACAGCCGCCCGCAGACCGACAAGCCGCCCTGCTGGCCGCATGGGGCGAAGCCCTGCCCTTGGACGGCAAAGACCCTGCCAGCCTGTACCTGCAAGGGCGCGGGCTATCACTGCCCGAAACCCTGCCTGAAGCCCTGCGCTTCGCCCCGTCCCTGCCCTACTGGCTTTCAGACGGCCGCAGCCCCGCCCTGCTGGGGCACTACCCCGCCATGCTGGCCGCCATCGAGCGGAACGGCGAACTGCAAGGCCTGCACATTACCTACCTGCAACAGAAAGGCGGGGTATGGCGCAAACTGACCGCATCACACCCCGACACGGGCGAAGCCCTGCCCGCCAAGAAAATGAAAGCCCGATATGCGGGCGCATTGAACGGCGCGGCGGTACACCTTGGCACACCCGACGGACAAGGCCGCCTGCTGGCCGCCGAAGGTATAGAAACCGCACTGGCCGCATCATCCCTGTTCGACCTGCCCGCCGCCGCCTGCCTATCCGCGCACGGCCTTTCCGCCTTCGACTGGCCGCCCGAAACGCGGGAGCTGTACATCGCCGCCGACAACGACTTAAGCCGCACAGGCATCAAGGCCGCCGAAGCCCTAGCCCGCCGCTCCCACGCCGCAGGCCTGACCGTGAAGATATGGCAGCCCGACAAGGCGGGAACGGACGCACTGGACGAATGGAATGCCCGCCGTCTGAAAACCGAAGGAGCAGCACAATGAGCACCGCCGCAGAATTTGACACCTACACCCCGCGCCCGCGCTACGAATGCACACGCGGCGGCGTTTACCACATCGGCATCAAAACCGACAAAGAAGGCAACACCAGCGAAACCCCGCCCGTTTGGCTTTCAGACCCCATCCGCCTCATCGGCAGGGGTACGGACGGCACGGGCAGCCATTACCGCATCATCGAATGGAAAGACCGCCTCACAGGCGCGGCCAAACAAGCCGCCATCCCATCCGCCGAAATCGGCAGCGTGCAGGGCTGGCAGCGGCTGCAATCCTACGGTTTAACCATCCTATCCCTCTACCCAAACGCCGGTGCTAATTTTGT
>NZ_KV790755.1:0-30508 GCF_001807735.1 Neisseria sp. HMSC31F04
GGAGGGAGAAGGAATTTTGCAAAGGTCTCATTTTAGTTTTACAGAAACCTTGTTTTAACTCCGTTAAAGCTCATGTTTTCAGACGGCCTCCCTCGGCAGGTATTTCGCCGCTTCGCGCAAGCTCAGTTTGGCCATTTTGTGCCGGTGGCGGTCGATAAAGCCTTGCACCCATTCGGGGTTGGTTTTGCTGTAATCGCGCAATGCCCAGCCGATGGCTTTGTTGATGAAAAATTCTTTTTGCCCCAGATTGTTGCAGATGATTTTTTCCAGCAGCGCGGTGTCGGTGCGTTGTTTGCGGAGCAGTTGGTGGTCGATGGCGACGCGGCGCAGCCAGATGTTGTCGTCCGTACTCCATGCCAATAGGACGGTGTTGACTTCGGGGTGGCGCAGGGCGATGTCGCCGACAATGCGGTCGAGTACGTCGGAGCTGTCCCACCATGATTTTTCGGTAATCAGCGTTTGCAAACGCGGGATGTCCTGCGGGGTCAGGTGCCGCTGCATTTTTTTCAGATATTCGAGCGCGGCGTATTGCAATTCGCGGTGTGGGTCGTCCCAGCAGTGGCGCACAAAATCCCAATCGACCGGCTGTTTGGCGGCGTCTTTGAACAACGGGCGGCACAGGCGGGCAAGCTGGGGTTTGCCGATGCCGAAATAGGCAAAGCGGTGTTTCATGTATGCCTGCATCGGCACGGCGCGTTCTGGGTTGGCGTGTTGTTGCAGGACGGCGAGCAGGGCGGGGTAGTCCATACGTTTTTCCTTTTTAAAGGAGATGGCAGGGTTTGGGGTCGTCTGAAAGGGTTCTGAATTGGGATGCAGGCAGCTTTTTTGTTTTTAAGTAGCCTGAAAACGCTTGGCCGCCACTTCCAGCATTTTCCATTCGCCCCCGCTGCCGTGGTAGGCTTCGGCATCAATCTCGAACACGGCGTTGCAGTGCGTGCATTGGAAATAGTGGGTCAGGAAATCGTACCAGCCGTGCAGGCGGCGGTTGCCTTGCGGGTCGGTATCGATGACGTAGCCGCTGCGGGCGAAGGTTTCGACATAGTCAGGGCTGATGCGCAGGACTTTGGCGTAGGCGAGGGTGATGTCGGCCAGCGTGCCGTCTGCCAGGCGGTCGGCGGCGCGCAGCAGTATTTGCGACAGCATATCGGGGGTTTGGATGCGGACGGTGGGGCGCAGGTCGGCGCAGTAATCGCACATGGTTCGGGCCTTTCGGTGGGGAGTGAGGTGCAGGCTGCTAGAAAATAGTTTTCAGGTAGCCTGAGGCCGTCTGAAAACGGGATGGGTGTAATGCAAAAGCATCCTGCACATTTTAAAACAAAAGTGCAGGCTGCTTTTCGTATTTTTAGGCCATCCTGAATAGCCAAAAGGCTACCTGAAAACCATATCCAAGCCGCCTAAAACCTATCTAGCGCCAACTGTCCGCAGCAATCTGCGCCCAGCCGCTTTCGGTTTGCCGCACCGCAAACGGCACGCCGCTCACGCCGAATTGTCGGGCGAGGTTTGCGCCTTCGGCAATGCGCTGCTTGGCTTCTTCTTCGGCGGCGGATTCAGTCAGGATTTCTGCTGCCTGCGTGCAGCCGATTTGTCGCGATACGTCGGCCAACACGTCCGATTTCGCCGTGTCCAAGCCGCGTCTTCGTAGCGGGCTTTTGGGCAGGCGCGCAGGGGTTCCGGTCCGCGTTATTTTGTCATGGTCTCTTACCCTATCAAAATGGAAGTCATGCTGATTGAGCCGAAGGCGAGTTCGTCATTGAATATTTCCATATCGTCCTGCGGTTCGCGCAGCGCAGTGGTGTAGAGCAGCGGCAGGTAGTGTTCGGGGGTCAGCACGGAGAGCGCGGTGGCTTCCCCCAGCCGTTCGTAATGCACCAGCGTGTCGTTGTCCCGCGCGGCAAGGGCGCGGTTAACGGCATTGCGGAAGTCTATTGCCCAGTCGTAGCCTGCGGCGGGTTCGCAGCGCATGGCGCGCAGGTTGTGCACGATGTTGCCGCTGCCGGCCACCAGCACGCCCTGTTCGCGCAGCGGGGCGAGTTTTTTCGCCAAATCGAAATGCCATTGTGCAGGCTGCATGAGGTTCAATCCGAGCTGTACCACGGGAATGTCGGCTTCGGGATACAGGTGTTTCAGCACCGACCACGCACCGTGGTCGAAGCCGCGTTCCGGGTTCGTTTCCACATTTTCAGGCTGCAACAGCGAGCGCACCTGCCCCGCCAGTTCGGGCGAGCCGGGCGCGGGATATTGCACTTGGCTGAGTGCTGCGGGGAAGCCGTAAAAATCGTAAATCATTTCAGGACGTTCGCCGGACGTTACCTGCAAACGGTTGCCGTACCAGTGCGCAGAAATCATCAGAATGGCTTTCGGTTTGGCAAATTTCTGCGCAATGCGGCGGAAGCCTTGGTTGAACGGGTTTTCCGCGTCCAGCGCGTTCATCGGGCTGCCGTGTCCGACAAACAGTACGGGCATTTTGTTCATGGTGTTTCCCAATTCGATTTTCGTTTTGAAGCGGATGATTTTACGGGAAACTTTTGCGCGGACCATCCCGTTTGGGGAAGAATATATTTTCTTAATAAGAAATCATTGGGCGGTTTTTGGCTTTTATGTTTTATTTTTGTTGTTTAAAGGTTGCCTGAAAGTATGGATGATGGTGTGGTTGGTGTATGAAAAGCAGCCTGCACCCTTGTTTGTATGAGTGCAGGCTGCTTTTTTGTGTTTCAGCTTCGCGGAAACTCAGCTTTCTTACAGAAATTTCGTTGAAGCTGCGTTTTCAGACGACCTCCACCCGCAGCGCATCCACAATCAACTTAAACACATTCGAATGCCCGCGGCGGCTGGGGTAATAGAGATAAAGCGGTTCGTAAGTCATAGCATACTCAGGCAACAGCTCGACCAGGTGCCCCGAATTGAGTGCATCCGCCACGCTCATATGTGCCACCCACGCGATGCCGAGGCCGTCTGAAACGGCTTGCAGGCGTAGATGGTTGTTGATGGAAAACTGCGATTTAGGCGTGAATGTAATCAGCTCTTTTTTGTATTTGAATTCCCATTGCATCACCGTGCCGTGTTCGGCGGAGAGCTTTGTGCCGATGAGGCGGTGCTGCTGCAAATCGTCAATATTTTTCGGCGAACCGTGTTGCGCCAAATAATCGGGCGAGGCAACCAACGCCATTTTGAGCGGTGCGGAAATCGGCACGGCAATCATTTCTTTCGCTACCTCGTTGCCTAATCGAACGCCCATATCAAACCCTTCTTTCACAATGTCTGCCCAGCGGTCGTCCACCACGATTTCCAAGCGGATTTTCGGGTATTGGTTCAAAATCGGCTTTAATTTCGGGTACAACACCGCTTCCGCTGCCAGCGTCGGAGCATTGATACGAATCAGCCCCGATGGTGTATTCAAAAAGTCATTTAACGCATCGACTTCGTGGTTAATCGACTGATAAAGCGGAGAAAGTTGGTCGAAAAGCTGCTGTCCCGCTTCGGTCAGCGACACATTGCGCGTAGTGCGGTTGAACAGGCGCAAATTTAGCCGCGTTTCTAAATTTTTCATGCTGTGGCTCAACGCCGAAGAAGAAATCCCCAAAAGCTGTCCCGCCTTCACAAAACTCTGAGTTTGTGCGAGTGTCAAAAAATAATTCAGCTCGTTAAAGTTCTGCATTTTCCTGCCCCGTTTTAGCTGATTAGTGAATTTAATTCACGACATCATAAAACCAAACCTAATTTATTTCAATAAAAACAAATCATAAAATGACCGCACTTTGAAACGCTAAGGAGAATGAAATGAAAAACATCCTGATTCTGGGGGCAAATGGCGGTTTGGCTCAAACGGTGATTCCGGTCTTACTGGAAACCCCTGAACTTATACTCACGCTGGTATCACGCAACATCCGCCGCCTGCAAACCTTCGCCAATGAGCGGGTAAATGTGGTGCAGGCTGATGTGATGGATTTGCCTCAACTGGAAAGCTTAATGCAGGGGCAAGATTTGGTGTATGCCAACCTTGCGGGAAATCTTGAAGCAATGGCGGAAAATATTGTGCAAGCAATGAACCGTACCAACGTAAAAAGACTGATTTGGATTAGTTCGATGGGTATTTATGGCGAAACAGGTGAAGACCACGGAGCAATTTTAGAGCCTTACCGCCGTTCGGCGCAGGTGGTGGAAAACAGTCGCTTGGATTACACCATTATCCGCCCTGCATGGTTTACAGACGGCCATGAAATCGATTACCAACTCACCCGTAAAGGCGAACCATTTCAGGGCAGACAGGTTTCTAAACGTAGCATTGCCCATTTAATCGCCAAACTGATTGAACGCCCCGAATTTTCCATTCGGGAAAGTTTAGGTATAGGCAGAATCTAACCAATAAACGCAAGGAAACTCAAAAATAACCCCAATCGAAACTTTAATTGAAAAACAAGCTATTAAAGAATTGGTCGATACGTTCTCCAATTTAGCAGATATAAAAGACGTGGCAGCACAAGGCCCCTTATTTACTGAGGACGGGCATGTCACCACCTACATTGGCGGCGAACTGTTTGCCGATTTGAAAAACCGTGCGGAAATCGTGGACGTATTCACCGACTTCCTTGCCAATTTCAAACGTGTTTACCATTTAAACGGACAACTGACCATTCACTCGCTAAGTGATAGCCGCGCCGAAGGCATCAACTATTGCCATGTGGTGTTGACCGAAGAAAAAGATGGCAAGGAAATGGTGCATAACCATTATGTACGCTACAACGACACTTATGTTAAAGAAGAGGGCAAATGGTTGATTCAACGCCGCATTGCCAACTTCATGATTAGTGATAGTCGTGAACTTGGCAAAATTGCCTAACGACAGATTGCTGAATTTAATTCATGACATCATCAATCTATCCCTAATTTATCGCAATAAAAACGTGATCTAAAATAACCGCACTTTTACGAGAACAAACAGGAGACAATATCATGCAAAACATCACATTAAATAACGGCGTACAAATTCCTGCACTTGGTTTCGGCGTATTCCAAATTCCGCCCGCAGAAACCGAACAGGCCGTGATTGCCGCCATCAAGGCAGGCTATCGTCACATCGACACCGCGCAGGTTTATATGAATGAAACCGAAGTCGGTTTGGGAATTAAAAACAGCGGCGTGGCGCGCGAAGAATTGTTCGTTACCACCAAAATTTGGGTAGAAAATTTCGGCTACGAAGCCGCCAAAGCCTCGTTGGATCGTTCATTGGGCCGTCTGAATTTGGATTACATCGATATGGTGCTGATTCATCAGCCTTACGGCGACAGTTACGGCACATGGCGCGCGCTGGAAGAATATCAGGCAGCCGGCAAAATCCGCGCCATCGGCGTGAGCAATTTTTCGCCCGTGCGCGTGGTGGATTTGGGACTATTCAATAAAGTGATGCCGCAGGCTAATCAGATTGAAATCAATCCGTTCCAACAAAAAACCGAAGCCGTTGCCGCTTTGCAGGCTGAAGGCATCGCCGTGGAAGCATGGGCACCGTTTGCCGAAGGCAAAAACGATATTTTCCACAATCCCGTATTAAGCAAAATCGGCACGAAATATGGCAAATCTGTGGCACAAGTGATTACCCGCTGGCTGGTGGAACGTGGCATCATTGTATTGGCAAAATCCACCAAACCCGAACGCATGGCGGAGAACTTGAACATCTTTGACTTTGCCCTCAGTGATGAAGACAAAGCAGAAATTGCCAAACTGGACGGCACGTTCGCCGCCATCGTCAATCACGACACGGTGGATAATTTGAAACGTATCGCTTCATGGAAAACGGGACAATAACCGCAAACATCACATCCTTTTTTATAAATTATTTATTCTAGGAATAAAAATGAACATTTTATTATTAAACGGTGGTAAAGAATTCGGCCATTCGCATGGTGAGTTAAACAACACGCTTCACAAAAAAGCAAAAGAAGTTTTGACCGCACTTGGACACAATGTAAAAGAAACTGTGATTGATACTGGCTATGATGTTGAGGCAGAAATCGAAAAATTCTTGTGGATGGATGCCGTGATTTGGCAGATGCCTGTTTGGTGGATGCACGAGCCTTGGACAGTGAAGAAATACATAGACGAAGTATTTATCGCTGGACACGGCAAGCTTTACCACAGTGATGGCCGTCATCGTGTTAGTCCAACTGAAGGCTTCGGTACAGGTGGTTTGTTGCAAGGCAAAAAACACATGCTTTCGCTTACTTGGAATGCGCCGATTGAAGCGTTCACCCGTGAAGGCGACTTCTTTGAAGGCAAAGATGTGGATGCTGTGTACATGCCTTTCCACAAACTCAACGAGTTCATCGGTTTGACCCGTCTACCGACATTTACATGTAACGATGTAGTTAAAAATCCACAAGTAGAACAATACTTCGCAGACTATCAAGTACACTTGAAAAAAGTGTTCGGTTAATGATAAAACATCAACTTGAAGCGGTGGGCTTTTGCCCACCATTTTGTCAGTCGCTAATTGGTACGAAATATGGCAAATCCGTGGCGCAAGTGATTACCCGCTGGCTGGTGGAACGCGACATCATCGTGTTGGCAAAATCCACCAAACCCGAACGTATGGCGGAAAACCTGAATGTCTTTGATTTTGCTCTCAGCGATGAAGACAAAGCCGAAATTGCCAAACTGGACGGCACGTTCGCCGCCATCGTCAATCACGACACGGTGGATAATTTGAAGCGCATCTCCGCGTGGAAAATGGGCGTGTAAGTGTAGCGAAAAACCATCTGCAATTCATTATATGAAAGGACAAAACATGATTAACGGGTTAGATATCGAACGTTTCCGAACTACCATGGCAGCGATTGAAAACGACCATACAAAAGGCAAGGCAGCATTACGCGCCGATTCGCGCTGGGTATCCGGCACAAAGAACGAAATCTCCGTGCGCCGCTTCCCTGCCTTTACCACAGACGAACCGAAAAACATGGGCGGTGAAAACGCCGCCCCAAGTCCGATGGAATACCTGATCGGTGCTGCTGCAGGCTGCTGCTCCATAGGTTTCGAGTTGCGAGCAGCACAGGCAGGCGTGAAACTGGAACAGTTTGAAATATCCGCAAGGGGCGGTATCGACATGGCCAAACTGTGCGGCATGGAAGATGGCTACGGCGGACTGGATAATCTGGTGCTAACCGTAAAAGTAAAAGCCGACGCCGACCTTCCTACCCTGCAAAATTTCGCCGATCGCTCCGCCGCCACCTCGCCAGTGTTGAACAGCCTGAAAGCGCGGGCAAAAGTGGTTGTGGAAAAAATCTAGACGACTCAAAACGTTTTCTTGTTTTCATTTCGTTAAAAGCCCTTTTCTGGACAACTAGAAAAGGGCTTAATCGCTCAAAGGAGTACATGACATGCAACAACTGCACACTCTGAAAGACATCGAACAGGCCATCGCCACACACCCTTTAGTATCACTGTACATCAAAGCCCCAATCTGCGGTGTTTGTACGGTCGTGGCCGCCCAGCTTGACTCAGCTTTGGCGGTGGAAGGAAATGTGTATGCTGTAAAAGCCGATATTGCTGAAATACCCGAAATGGCCGGACGTTTCCACGTGCTGACCGCACCTGCATGGCTGCTGTTTTATCAAGGCAAGGAAGTAGAACGGATGGCCCGCTTCATCCCTCAGGCACAGATGAAGCAGACATTGGCAAAATGGACAAAAGTAGCAGAAAGCGGACATCAGTAACCGGTCTATCAATGTTTCAGACGCCCTATCAGGCTACCTGAAACCTAAATCACCCCCCGTTCTGCTTCCCTTCCAACATCTCCCACCGCTCCAATTTTTCCAGCAGCAGCGTTTCGATTTCCTCCGCGCGCGCTTGCAGGCTGCCGGCTTTTTCGTAGTCTTTGAAGATTTCGGGGTCGAAAAGTTGCGCGTTCAGCTCGGCCTGTTCGGCTTCCAGCGCGGCGATTTCGTCGCATTTAACGAAGCCAAATTGATATTTGCATCAGATTGGGTAATGCCGCTGCCGCCGCGCAAAACCGTGTTAAAAATGTCGCGTATGGTGATGGAAAAGCGGAAATAGAAAAATATAGTCGATTAAAATAAAAATGAGACAAGGCGGCGAGCCGCAAGCGTACAGGTAGTACGTTAAGGCGAGCCAAGCCGTATCATTGCAATTTTAATCGACTATACAAAGCAGCCTGCACTTTGTTGATTGAGGTGCAGGCTGCTTTCTATTTTTCAGGTAGCCTTTCAGACGGCCTTTCGGTTATTTGATGCAGCCTGAAAGCGGCGTTTCAACTAAGTGAAAAAAGCAGCCTGCACTCCAATTTTCAAAGTGCAGGCTGCTTTTTCAGCACGGTCAGTTTACAGGGTTGGAACCGCAAACGGATTGGCTAGCCGCCGTATGTACCTATCGGGCTGGCTATTGACATCTAATCACAGCAGACCGGGCTGTCCCAATGCAGGGTCGGTTGCGCGGGCGGCTTTCGCATCTTCGACGGTCAGCCCCAAGGCTTTTGCCACGCCTTCGCCGTAGGCGGGGTCGCAACGGTGGCAGTTGCGGATGTGGCGGTATTTGATGAAGTCGGGTGCATCGTCCATTGCGGCGGCGGTGTTGTCGAACAAAGCCTGTTTCTGCGCATCGTTCATCAGGTTAAACAAGGCGCGCGGTTGGCTGAAGTAGTCGTCATCGTCTTGACGGTAGTCCCAGTGCGCTGCGTCGTCGTTGATTTTCAAAGGAGGCTCGGCGAAGTCGGGCTGCTCCTGCCATTGGCCGAAGCTGTTGGGTTCATAGTGCGGCAGGCTGCCGTAGTTGCCGTCGACGCGTCCTAGCCCGTCGCGCTGGTTGCTGTGTACGGGGCAACGCGGGCGGTTAACGGGGATTTGGCGGAAGTTCACACCCAAACGGTAGCGTTGCGCATCGGCGTAATTGAACAGACGGGCTTGCAGCATTTTGTCAGGGCTGGCGCCGATGCCGGGAACCAAGTTGCTCGGTGCAAAAGCGGATTGTTCCACATCGGCGAAGAAGTTTTCGGGATTGCGGTTCAACTCGAATTCGCCCACTTCAATCAGCGGATAGTCTTTTTTCGGCCAAACTTTGGTCAGGTCGAAAGGATGATACGGCACTTTTTCCGCATCGGCTTCAGGCATGACTTGGATGAACATCGTCCATTTCGGAAACTCGCCGCGTTCGATGGCTTCGTACAGGTCGCATTGGTGGCTGTCGCGGTCGTCTCCGATGATTTTCGCGGCTTCATCGTCAGTCAGGTTTTTAATGCCTTGTTGGGTGCGGAAGTGGAATTTCACCCAGAAACGCTCGCCCGCTTCATTCCAGAAGCTGTAGGTATGCGAACCGAAACCGTGCATATGGCGGTAGCTGGCGGGGATGCCGCGGTCGCTCATGATGATAGTGACTTGGTGCAGGGCTTCGGGCAGCAGCGTCCAGAAGTCCCAGTTGTTTTTTGCGGAGCGCATATTGGTGCGCGGGTCGCGTTTGACGGCTTTGTTCAGGTCGGGGAATTTACGCGGGTCGCGCATGAAGAAGACGGGCGTGTTATTACCGACCATATCCCAGTTGCCTTCTTCGGTATAGAACTTCAACGCAAAGCCGCGGACATCGCGTTCGGCATCGGCACCGCCTCTCTCTGCTGCCACGGCGGTGAAACGGGCGAACATCTCGGTTTTCTTGCCGACTTCGCTGAAGATTTTGGCACGGGTATATTTCGTGATGTCGTGCGTCACGGTGAACGTACCGAACGCGCCCGAACCTTTGGCGTGCATGCGGCGCTCGGGAATCACTTCGCGCACGAAATCGCCGAGTTTTTCATTCAGCCACAAATCCTGAGACAGCAACGGACCGCGCGGACCTGCGGTCAAGCTGTTTTGGTTGTCGGCAACGGGTGCGCCGTTGCCCATAGTCAGGTGGGTTACCGGGCATTTTTTCATATTAAGCTCCTTATATGTTGATTGTGGATTGTGTTTCCATTTCCGATGATGCGATATCGGCAAATTTTCGGTGCGTATAACCGCAATTGATATCCTTGCCGTTTCTACATGGAACGTTTCGGGCAAATGTATTCACGTGTCTTTTCATAATAATACTGTTAAAAATTAAATTCAATGTAAATAATCAACGCCAACGCATTACGGATGAATTTCAACCATTTCCCCATCTGAATTGTTTAAAATCTTATTATGGCTGTTATGCCTATCCGTTTGTTAAATGTTGATATGCAGAACTGCTCGATTGCCGAAACCAGTAAAATCCATCAGGCTGCCTGAAACCCAAATCACCCCCCGCTCTGCTTCCCTTCCAGCATCTCCCACCGCTCCAATTTTTCCAGCAGCAGCGTTTCGATTTCCTCCGCGCGCGCTTGCAGGCTGCCGGCTTTTTCGTAGTCTTTGAAGATTTCGGGGTCGGAAAGCTGGGCGTTCAAATCGACCTGTTCGGCTTCCAGCGCGGCGATTTCGTCGGGCAGGGCGTCGAGTTCGCGCTGTTCTTTGTACGACAGCTTGGCCGTGCGGTTGGGCTTGGGTTTGTCTTTTTCAGACGGCCTTTCGGGCTTGGCGGCGGGGGCGGAGGCAGCCTGCACTTTCTCTTCGCGCGCTTTGGCATCGGCATAGTCCTGATAGCCGCCGATGTATTCTTTCAGACGGCCTTCTCCTTCAAATACAATGCTCTGCGTAATCACGTTGTCCAAAAACATGCGGTCGTGGCTGACGAGGAACACGGTGCCGGCGTAGTCGCGCAGCAGTTCTTCCAGCAGTTCCTGCGTGTCGATGTCCAAATCGTTGGTCGGCTCGTCCAGCACCAGAATGTTGGCGGGGCGGGTGAACAGTTTGGCCAGCAAGAGGCGGTTGCGCTCGCCGCCGGAAAGCGACGACACGGGCGACTGGGCACGGGCGGGGTGGAACAGGAAGTCTTCCAGATAGCCCATCACGTGCCGCTTTTTGCCGCCGATTTCCACATAATCGTTGCCTTGGCCGAGCGTGTAGAACACGGTGTCGTTTTCGTTCAGCGCGCTGCGGAATTGGTCGAAATACGCCACTTCCTGCTTGCTGCCGAGGCGGATTTTGCCGCCTGTGGGCGCGAGTTCGCCCAAAATCAGCTTCAAAAACGTGGTTTTGCCGATGCCGTTTGCGCCGATAAGTCCAATCTTATCGCCGCGCTGAATCACGGCGGAAAAGTCGTTCATAATCAGTTTATTGTCGTACGCAAACGAAGCGTGTTCCAGTTCGGCGACGATTTTGCCGCTTTTCTCGCCCGAATCGAGTTTGAACGACACCTGCCCCTGCCGTTCGCGCCGTGCCGCGCGCTGTTTCCGCAACTCTTCCAACCGCTTAACGCGCCCTTCGTTGCGCGTGCGCCGCGCTTCGATGCCTTTGCGAATCCACGCCTCTTCCTGCGCGTGGAATTTGTTGAACAGGCGGTTGTGTTCGGCTTCCACGGCCAGTTCTTCCGCCTTTTTCTCGCTGTATTTGGCGAACGAACCGGGATAGGAGCGCAGGCTGCCTCGGTCGAGTTCGACGATGCGGTTGGCCACATTGTCCAAAAAACGGCGGTCGTGGGTAATCACAATCAGGCTGCCTGAAAAGTTTTTCAGCAGGTTTTCCAGCCACAAAATCGCGTCGATGTCCAAATGGTTGGTTGGCTCGTCCAGCAGCAGGATGTCGGGCTTCTGCACCCACGCCTGCGCCAGCGCGACGCGCTTTTTCTGCCCGCCGGACAAATTGGCTATTTTTTCGTTTTCAGGCAGCCCCAGCTCGCCGATGGTCTGGCTCACCAGCGCATCGAACTGCCAACCGTTTTGCGCTTCGATTTGGTTTTGCAGTTCGTTCAATTCTTTGATAAGGCTGTCGTTTTGCCCGTTCGCCAGCTCGCGGCCGATCTCGTGGTAACGCCGCAGCACGTCGCGCAGGCTGCCCAGCCCTTCGGACACAATGTCGAACACGGTGGCCGCGCCGTCGAAAAAGCTCTCCTGCGGCACATACACGGTTTTCAGCCCGTTTTGCAGGATGAGCTGGCCGTCGTCGGGCTTCTGCACGCCGGCGAGGATTTTCAGCAGGCTGGATTTGCCCGCGCCGTTGCGCCCGATCAGGCCGACTTTGTCGCCTGCGGCCAGTTGGAAAGACGCTTTGTCGAGCAGCGCGACGTGCCCGAAGGCAAAGGATAGGTTTTCGGCTTGGAGGATGGTCATGGTAAGTCCTTGTTTTGTTGGGGTTCAGGCTGCCATCGGTCCGAATCTGCGATTCGGCGAACCGATGTGCGTGCCCGCGGTACTGGTTTTTTGGGGTTTCAGACGGCCTTCAAAAGCAGCCTGCACGTGGAGGGGGTATTGTGTTTAGCTATCTGCCAAATACTTTCCGCCAGGCATTCGGATTGATTTTAAATTTGGCTTTGAACTGCAAACGTAGGTTTGCCGCGCTGCCGAAGCCGCTTTGTTCGGCGATGCGTTCTATCGGCAAATCCGTATTTTCCAATAAATCCTGTACCTGCCATAGCCGCTCTGTTGTGAGCCACTCACCGAAATTCATGCCTGTGGCTTGAGAAAAATGGCGGATAAAGGTTCGGCGGGAAACAGCTAATTTTTTTGCCAAGTCGTCCAAGCGGTATGGGGTGGCAAGGTTTTGGCGCAGTTCGTCCAATAAGTGATTGATTTTGTCATCGGCGGTACGACGTTCGACAGGTCGGTGGATAAACTGTGCCTGCCCGCCTTCGCGGTGTGGTGCCGCAACCAAGGTACGGGCAAGGTCGTTGGCAACGGTTGCACCGTGGATTTTGCGGATGAGGTACAGGCAGCAATCCAGCCCGCCCGCCGCACCTGCCGATGTTAAAAAGTTGCCGTCTTCCGCATATAGGCGGTTGGTATCCAGATGAATTTTAGGGAAACGGCGAACAAAGTCGTCTTCAGCTAGCCAGTGGGTGGCGGCGGTTCTGCCGTCTAAAAGTCCTGTGTAGGCAAGGGCGTAAGTGCCGTAACATAGGGCGGTGATATGCGCACCACGTTGTACTGCTTTCTGTAAATGTGCGCTCAACTCGGGTGTCGGGGCTTCTTCAATATTGCGCCAGCCTGCGATGACGATGATGTCGGCTTCTTCCATCAAATCCAAGCCGCCGTGTACGGGAATGCTTGCGCCCAGTGCCGTGATGACGTCTTTGCTGTCATCGGAACAGATTTTCAGGTCAAAGAGCGGATGGTTCCGATAGGTCGTCTGAAAAACAGAAAAGGGAATGTTGAAGACAAAATCATTCATGCCCGATTGAGCATATAGCACGATTTTGGGGACAGCTTGATTTTGGCGAAACTCGTTACGCTCGTTTTCAGACGACATTTTGTCACTATCCTTGCGTTTATTGGCAATATTGCCTATTTTAACCGATGCACTTGCTGCTTAAAATACGCTCCATGATTTTTTAAGGAGCAACATCATGAAATTCAAGCAATTTATTCTTGCCACTGTTTTGGGCGCGACAGCCTTTTCCGCTTGGGCAGACGATTCATACCAACATATCCGTAACGCTACCGCCAAGGTCGAATATGCGGGGCAGACGTTTTTGATTGACCCGTTTTTCGCCCCCAAGCATTCCATGAACGGCTTTGCCGGCACGTTCAATAACCAAGCCAAAATGCCGCTGGTCGGACTACCGATGAGCGTGAATAAAATTTTGGACGGTGTGGATGCAGTTATCGTTACCCATACTCACGAAGACCATTGGGACGAAACCGCCGCACGTTCCATTCCGAAAAACCTGCCCGTATATGTGCAGCACCAAGCCGACGCGGCAAAAATCCGCAGCCAAGGCTTTACTGATGTACGCGTGTTGAACGGCAGCACTGTCTTCAACGGCGTAACCATCAGCAAAACCGGCGGCGTACACGGTACAGAAGCCATGTATGCCAACCCTCAGTTAGCCGAAATCTTAGGCGATGCAATGGGTGTAGTATTCCAAAGCAGCGGACACAAAACCGCTTATATTATGGGTGATACTGTGTGGACGGCAGATGTAAACAAAGCATTGAACCGCTACAAACCCGATTATCTGATTATGAACACGGGCTACGCGCTGATTTCAGGCATTTCAGACGGCATTATTATGGGGACGGCTGATGTATTAAAAGCCAGCCAAGTCATGCCTAAAGCCAAAATCATCACCGTACACATGGATACCGTGAATCATACCGCCGTCAGCCGCGCCGATATGCGTAAATTTATACGCGGTCAAGGCATTGAAAGCCGTGTGAACGTTCCAGAAGACGGAGAAATCCTGAAACTGGATTGATAAACGACACATTACCCCAAGCAGCCTGCACCTTGTTTTCAAAGTGCAGGCTGCTTTTGGCTTTCAGACGGCCTCAAGCGGCAGCCACCTCGCCTGTTTTCACGCTGTATTCCAAGGCCTTATGCGGCTTTAAGGTGGCGGAAACGTAGCCGTTGGCGGGATTGCGGACGTAGTCCAGATAATCCTGCATGGCGGGGGTGTAGCCTTCCACGTCGTCCACAGCGATGGCGGCGCGCGGGGCGAGTTTGGGTTCGAGCAGTTTGAACACGGGGTAAACCAAGTTCGGCCAGCCGTCGAGCAGCACGAAATCGATGCCGCCGGGGATGTCTTGCAAAGTTTCCAGTGCGTCGCCTTCGCGCAGTTCGATGTGGTCGGTCAGCCCTGCGGCGGCGAAGTGGCGGCGGGCGGCTTCGGCTTTATGCGGCAGGTATTCGGTGGTGATCACGCGACCGCCGTTTTTCTTGGCCGCTGCGGCCAGATAAAGCGTGGAAATGCCGTAAGACGTGCCGAATTCGACGATGTTTTTCGCGCCCTTGGCCAAGGCCTGCATATACAGGAATGCGCCCTGCTGCGGGACGATGGGGATGTATTTGTCGTCGAAATAGGCTTCGTTTTCGCCCGTCCAGCCGCTGCCTTTGCCCAGCAGTTTGGGCAGTTGGGGCAGGAAATGCCATATCAGGCCGGGAATCTGGCGTACGGCGGCGGTGTAGAGGTCGAACAATACGGCTTCGGTTTTGGCATCGTTTAAAAAAGCGAAGTCTTGTCGGGTGGGTTTGGGCATGGTTTTTCCTTTCCGAGGGCGTTCAGACGGCATGGAAGGCTACCTGAAAAATAAAAAAGCAGCCTGCACCTAGGTTTTATACAAACGGCGGGTGCAGGCTGCTATACGCGTTCGAACGCCAAATCGACAAATTCGCGCCGAACCAGTTTGCCGCTTTTGCTGACCGCCCAATCGCGGCTGCGTTGTTCCAAAATGCAGCGCAGCGGCAGGTTTTTAGCCAGGGCGTGGATGTCGGCGGCATCGTAGAGTGTGAAGCCGTGTGCCGCGAACGGCAGTTTGGCCATAAAGTCTTTTTCGCAGAAATTCAGGCACAGCCGCCCGCTGGATTTCAGTACGCGGCAGAATTCGGCCAGCATGAAGGGCGCGTTGTCCCAAAAATAGACGGTATTGACCGACACGGCTTTGTGGAACGCAGCATCGGCAAAGGGCAGCGCGCCGCCGTCATACAGCCGGTAATCCGCTTGTCCTGCGGCAATAAACGGTGCGTTGAACGCCTGCGCCTGCTCGTGCATCAGCGGCGAAATTTCCAGACCGGTGTAGTGCAGGCCGTCCGCCTGCGACAGGATGTAGCCCAAAAGGCCGCCGTTGCCGCAGCCGGTTTCCAGTATGTTGTCGCCGTTTTGCAGGCGGGCGGCGGCGAACGCGCTGACGATTTGGGTCAGGTTGCGCAGGTTCATCGCCTGCCCGAACGCCGTTCCGGCTTCGTCATGCGGGCAGCGCAGTTGGGCGGCGGTTTGTTCGGCGGATAATTCCATGATGATTCCTTGTGTTGATGGGGTGCAGGCTGCTTTTTTGGGTTTTCAGACGACCTCAAAAGCAGCCTGCACTTGGTTTCAGGTAGCCTGCAAACTGCGCTGGCGGCTTACTTTCCGCGCCGCTGCTGCATCAGCCAATCGCGGGCGGGTTCGAGCAAATAGGCGTAATCAAATGAATACATATGCTCCGCGCCTTTGTGGGTGCTGTTTTCTGGAATCACCGTATTCGGCGTGAAGCGGATGAAGTTGATGCGTTTGCCTTGGGCGAGCATTTGTTGGACTTTTGCGTCTTGTTCCGCCTGCGGCAGTTTGGCGGAAAACTCGGTTTCGGCGTAGGCAACTTTGTTTTGTTGCAGCATTTCGCCGACTTGCGCCATGCCTGCCGATGCCTTCTGGTCGGCGGCGGAAACGGTGTAGATGAATTTTGCCCGCGTCAGCGGTTTCAATACATTGATGTCCCATTGGCTGCCGACGAACATGGAAGCGGCGAAGAAATTCGGCTCGATGCTGTTGAGATAAAAGGAAATCATGCCGCCCATGGATTGACCTGTGGTGTAAACGCGGTCGGGGTCGATCGGTTTTTGGGTCATCAGGCTTTTGACGAGGCGCAGGGTCATGCCGACTTCATCTGAGGTTTGCCATTGGTCGTTGACCGCCGTTTCGGTGTAGGACGGCACGAGGACAAAGGCGGGGTGTTTTGCCTGCGCTTCGTCGGTTGCCCAAATGATGCCGCCGTAGCCCTGCATCAGCGGGGCTTTCACGCCTTTGCCTGCGGTACTGGCGTCGGCAATGAACATCACCAGCGGGTATTTGCGGCCGGGTTCGAGGTTTTTCGGCGTGTACAGGTTGTACTGCATTTCCTTGCCCGTTTGCGGGTCTTTGAAGGTTAGCACTTCAAAACGCGGGGCGATTTGCTCGCGCAGGGCGAGCAGGCGGCTGTCGTAAGATTTATCCGCGCCGCCGTATTGTTTGTCCCAAGCGGGATTTTGCGCGCTTTGGGCGGCGGGGCTGTTCTCAGCGGTGTTTTGTGTGGCGGTGCAGGCTGCCAGCAGCAGGCCGGCGGCGATGACGGCGGCGGTTTTTTTCATGGAAACTCCTTGAAAGATTTAGGGAAACGGTTAATTTGTTTTTACGCCCAAGCGGTTCAGCGCGTCAATGGCGGGCTGGGAAACATGGTCGCCGCGTGCGGCGGATTTTTGATACCAGCGCACGGCTTGGGTCATGTCTTTTGCCGTGCCAATGCTGTTTTCGTAGCAATAGCCCAGCCAGTATTGCCCCGTGATGTCGCCCGCTTCGGCTGCCTGCGTGAAGTAGGCGAAAGCGGTTTGCGCATTTTGGGCGACGCCTTCGCCGTTCAGATACATCAAGCCCAGATAACGCGGCGCTTTCATATGCCCCGCCTGCTGCGCCTGCTCAAAGTAGGGCATGGCATGTCGGTAATCCTGTTTTTGATACAGGGCGATGCCTTCGTCCAGCAGGGCTTTCGCCTGTTCGTTATGATGCGGAACGGCAGAACAGGCGACGAGAAGGGCGGAGATGGCAAGCGCGGATAGTCTGGATTTCATGGGCGTTTCTTTAAGAGTGAGGAAAGGGGATTTTAGAAATATCATGCGGTTACAGCAAGAGGCGGGGTGCAGGCTGCTTTCAGACGGCCTCAAAAGCAGCCTGCACTTTAAAATTCCGAGTTGCGCCATCGGCCCTCACTTCGCGCCTGCAATCATCTCTTGCTGTCGCGCCACAATTTTTGCCGCCATTTCCAAAAACAACTTTTTTTCGTCTGCCGACAAATCCGACAAAGCCGTTTGGTTGATGGCTTTGGCAATTTCCGTAGACTGCTGTTGCAAGGCACGAGCTTGCTCCGTCAGCATAATCAGGCGGCTGCGCGCATCATCGGGATTCGGTTCGCGCGTAATCAGGCCGTCGCGCTCCATCCGCGCCAAGGTGTTGGCAATCGTTGCCTGCTTCAAATCGGCGCGTTCCACCAATTCCTGTTGGCTCAAACCATCTTTCTGCCACAGTTCCAGCAATATCGGAAATTGCGCGGGGGCGATGCCCAAAGGCTTCAAACCTTCGCCCAATAAAATGGCAAATTGGCGGGCAATGTGGTTCATCAGATAGCCCGCTGATTCAGTTTTAAAAACTTCGTTCACTTTGTTTCCTTTAAAATCAAATTGTTGCGTATTATATCACAAATATAGCTTGCTATTTTAATCCATAGCACGCTATACTTATCGCAAATCGATAGCTTGCTATCTAAACACTTTCAGACGACCTCTCTCAAATGTTCAAAGGAAACCATAATGAACCGCAATACTTTACGCAAAATCCACGCCGCCGCAGGGGCAGGCGCATTTTTATTCATCGCCTCGTTTTGGATCAGTACCGTGTTCAGCGAACTCTTCGGCTCGCACGAAACCGTCGCCGCCGTGAAGCAAACCATTGTTTATGCGTTGTTCGGGTTGATTGCCTGCATGGCAACCGCAGGCGCAACGGGCATGAAAATGGGCGGCAAAAGCAAACATGCCGCGATTGCCGCCAAACGCCGCCGTATGCCCTTTATCGCCGCCAACGGAGTATTGATTTTGCTGCCTTGCGCGTTTTTCTTAAACAGCCGCGCCGCCGCAGGACAGTTTGACAGCGTGTTTTACATCGTCCAAAGCATAGAACTGATTGCAGGCGCTGCCAATCTGACGCTGCTGGGCTTGAGCATGAAAGACGGTTTTTCTATCCGCAAGCCGAAACAGAAATCCGCCTCACTTCATGTATAGGTAATGAGTGTCAGAATAGCGCGTTGAAATAAAAAGCAGCCTGCACCTTGTTTTTAAAGTGCAGGCTGTTTTTGAGCTTTCAGACGGCCTTTTGGCTGCGCTGAAACTTGGTTTCAGACGACCTGAAAAGCGGCTACCCGTTTCATCGGCCATGATTCCGTTGTCCAAACGCGTTCAAATTCTTCGGCGAAACCGTGTTGCGCGGCGTAGGTTTGCAATTGTTGCAGCCAGGTTTTCGGGGTGATGTCGGCGGCGGCGCGGGTGGTGTGCAGCAGGTAGGGGCGGGTATCGAAAGCGTGGACGATGCGTTGGCTGACGGCATTTAAGGCTTGGGGATTGTGGTCGGTTTGCCGGGCGATTTTTTCGTATTGCGACAGGGCGGCGGCTTTTGCGGTTTCGTGTTCGGCGGCGGTTTGCGGGCTGTGTCGGGCGGTGGTGGCTTGGATGATGATTAGGGGCGGCAGTTGCCCTTCGGCGAGCGCGGCGGCGAGGCGCAGGTGTCCGTCTAAAATCGGCCAGCGGTCGGACAGGGCGGTGAGTTCGTACACCAAGACGGGCGGCAGTTGGTTTTGCCGTACGCGTTTGCGCCAATATTTCAGACGGCCGTCTTCGGCGTGGTGGGTTTTCAGGGCGATAAAGCGTTCGGCTTGGGTATAAAAATCGTTGTCCAACGCGTCGAAACGGCTGCCTGAAAACAGCCATTGGGCGTAGTTTTCGTCGGTTTCGGGCTGCCCTACGGCGGTTTCGTGCCAGCATTCTCCCCATCGCTGCGGCAGGGTTTGGGCGGGGCGGTAGTCGAAGTGCCATTCGCCGATGCCGAGCAGCCCTGCGTTGTGGGCGGCGAGTTGTTCGATAAAAAATTTGTTCCACAACAGGCCTTGTTCGGCAGCGGGTTGGCGGGCGATATGTTCGTTTACGCGGCTGCCGATATGCCCGACGGGCTGATATGCCTGCCAGCTTTCGGCGTAGCTGCGGACGAGGTAAACGTCGTATAAATCGTGGCTGTGGAACGACCAGAACACGGGTTCATCGCGGCAAGTCAGGCTGAGGCTGATGCCGTCGGGCGTGTGGAGTTTCAGGCAGCCTTGCGTTTGACGGTCGATATGCAGGGCGAGGCTGTCGGGGGAGGCGGGATGGTGGGTCAGGCTGCCGCTGTATTGTTCCAGCGCGGCGGTTAGCGATTGGTAGTGCATGGGGTGTCCTTTGTGCAGGCTGCTTTTTTGGCTTTAACTTTGCGGAAACTCCGTTTCTTGGTGGAAACGGAGTTTTCATTTCGCTGAAGCCCATGCTTTCAGACGGCCTGATGTGGTCAGCGGATGTGTGGACAATTGCTATCCGTTGATGTGAAGCCGTTTTAGGATGCAGGCTGCTTTGGAACAAACACGCGATACGCGCCGCGCAGGGTGAAAAACAGCAACGCGCCGATGAACAGCACTCCGATGGTCAAGGCAATCGGCTCGTCGATGTTGCGCCACCAGCCGATGCCCGCCCATGCCAAGGCGGCGGCAAGCGGCAGATACCAGCAGCACAACACGGTGTATTTCCACCATTGCGGCGTTTCATCCGGCACGGTTTCGCCTTCGGCCAGCGCGTTCTGCCAGTCGTCGAAGCGGCGGTGGAACCACATCAGCGGCAGGGCGAACAGCGGCACGGCGATGAGCGCGTCCAGCAGGGCGGATTTGCGCTCGCGGTTGAATCGGGCGGCTTGTTCGGCATAACGGTAGATTGGCACGCCGTCCACTTGCATTTCATACAGGTGCGAGCCGCTGTATTTCACTACGGCCGGTTTGCCTGCATGGGCGTAGGCGAGTTCGCAAGCGTCGCGCAGGTCGGCGGCGCAGCTCAAATGCAGGGTTTCACCGCCGTTGGAGAAGGGGAGGTAGCTGATGCTGCTTTTATAGCGGCAGGCATTGTAGGGCAGTATCCAATCGAACAGGTCTTTTTGTTTGGCATCCTGTTGGGCATAACATTCGGAGATTTGGCTATACGGTTTGGCGGGCACAATGCCGCGTGCTTCGCGCAATTCGCCGTATGAGGCCGCTGTGCCGCCGTAAAAGGCGACAACCATGCCCGTAATGGCAATCAGCAGATAAAGCCATTGCAGCAAAGAGATGCCGCTTTTGCTGGCGGGGAATCGGTCGTAAAGCCGTTTTTCGCCGCGTGCCAGTGCGCGGATGCGCAAATACAGCACCAGCGCGGTGGCCAGCAGGATGCCCCATAGCACACCGTTTACGGGCAGAAACCAGCCGATGCCGAATGCGGCAACGATGTAGAAGAACATGGCGCGGTAGAGCGCGTGCGGGGTTTGGGGGGTGGGAATGGGGAGGGTCATCACGATCAATCTTTCGAGAAAAGGCTGAAGGCCGTCTGAAAGCGCAGCTTCAATGAAGTTAAAACCGAGCATCCGAAGGAAGCGGAGTTTCTGCGAAGCCAAAACGCTTCAAGCCGCTGGTCAAACATGTTTTATGACACTATAAACGGGCTATTTTAACACTTTTGTCAGCGCGTTATGCAGGATGGGATAGGGCTGTCGGGCAATCGGCTGCGTGATTGGCCGCCGCCCTGTGTCGGAATAAAAAATAAACCGAAAGGCCGTCTGCAAGCGCGAGCTTTAACAAAGTTCAAACAAAGCTTTTGAAGCACGCCGAGTTTTTGCGAAGCTAAAAGAGCGTTTCAGACGGCCTTTACTTTAGACAGCCGCTGGAATGTCTCACCTTGGGCCATTCTATCCGCTGTTTTCCGCATAGCTGTTCGGTCAGATGCGGGCTTGGCCTATTTCCGCGTACTCACGTCCTTCATCCATGCAAACAGCTCGTCCAAATCGTAATCGCCGCCGTGTCCTTGTCCCCAGGGCAGGGCGTAATCCACGTTTTTGCCATGCGCCTGCAATTTGAGCGCGAGCAGTTGTGAGATGGCCAGCGAGGTGTCGCGGTCGTTTTCGCCGACGCGGATGCGGTAGTGCTGTGTGCCGCCGCGTTGGATGAAATTCATGGCGTTCATGATGCGGACGGTGGCTGCGTCTGCCGTTTGCGCGCCCGGTACGGTGCTGTTTTGCGCACCGAACGCGGTGAAGTGTTTGGCTTGGGTTTGCGCGTCGCCGAACAGGTTGTTTTCGCCGGTGGACAAATCCACGCCGTCAAACGCGGGCGCGGTTTTTTGTCTACCGACAAATTTGGCGTAGGCGGAAAAATCGGCGGCTTTGACTTTGCCGTTTTCGATGGTCAGCCAGGTTTGGTCGGAGAGGTCTTTGCCTTCGTCCAAGGCTTTTTGCGCGGATTGGGCGAGCATGGATTCGATTTGCGCTTTGAAGCTGCCGTTGCCGTTGTTGTCCAGCGTCATCGGCACGCCTTGGACGTTTTTCAGTTTCAGGCTGTTCACATAGGCGGGGAACAGGTTTTTCAGGCCGTCTGAAAGGCGTATCTGCTCGGCGGTTTGCGTGCCGCGGACGGTTTTGCGTTGCACGCGGTAGTCCAGCATGGAAATGTCGATTTTTTCGTAGTCGTTCACGCCGTTGAACTGCCATTCGTAGGCGGCATCGGCGTGTTCCAGATTGGTAATCGGGCAATAGGCGGACACGGCGAACACGTCGTCCGTGGCGTTGGCCGCACCCAGCGCGCGCAGATAGGGCGCGTATTCGCGGGCGTTGCCGCTGGTACCGAGCAGTGCGGACAATGCACCGCCAGCGCTGGTGCCGTTGCTGATGATTTTGCGCGCATCGCCTGCCATTTTGGCGTCGTTGGCTTTGAGGTAGCGCACGGCGGCTTTCAAATCGACAATGGCGGCGGGGGCGCGCCCATTGGCTTCGGTGCGGCCGCGCGCGCCGGGGCTGGCGACCACATAGCCTTGCAACAGGGCCACGGCGATGGCGTTGGGCTTGCCGCTGCCGCGCGAATCGGTTTCAGGCTGCCACGCTTTGCCCGGCATGTAGCCGCCCACGTTGTTCGGAAAGAAAATCGGCGCGGTGTTTTTGGTGAAGCCGTTGATGCTACCGCCTTGGAAATAGGCTTCGGGGATGTACACGTTCATGATTTGGTAGCGCGTGTCGGCAGGCTTCATCACATAAACAATGTGTTCGAAGGCGCGGTATTGCACGCTCTGCCCGTTCACGTTGATGGTATGCAGGCTGCCTGCAACGTGGGCAAAGTCGAGGTTTTTCGGCGCAGGATAACGCGGCAGTTCGGCCTTTTGCGGCGGCGCGGCTTGGGCAGCCAGGGCGGCGGCCAGCAGCAGGGCGGGGATGCGTTGAAGTTTCATAGGGGTTTCCTGACGGGCGTTGTGAAAAAAGCTGCCTGCGGGTTGCGCGGCAGCGGGTGCAAGATAGGGGGTAGAATATCGGTTTTTAGGGCTGAGGGGATTAAAGGCCGTCTGAAACATGGCCGGTTGCCTGTTCAGACGGCCTGTTGTTTATTTCGGTGCAAGCACGTCCGCCACAAAATCGGGCTGCTCCCACGCGCCGCCGGCAAAGCCTTTGCACTGCGTGTCGCTTTCGCTTTTGCTGCTGATGAAGGCTTTGCCGTCCCACACATATTCAACCGTGCTCCAACAGTCGCCAAAGCCGCGGCCTTTTTGGCTGCCTGAAAGTGTAGCCGTACCGTTCTTGTCTACGTCGAAGCCGCCGTATCCGCCCAGGCTCGAATCCTCCAATACGGTGTAGAGGCGGTTGAATTTGCTGTCGGCGATGGCGAAAAAGCCGTTGCTGTTATAGGCAAACAGTTCGCAGCCTGTTTCGATTAGCACTTTGCCGCCGCTTAAGGGATAAACGGTGATGCTGCGGTTGCGTTTGGAATCTTGCAGCATGGTGCATTCGCCGGCTTGGTAAGGTTTACGGATAAGCTTCCATAATTTGCGGTATTCGGGCGTGCCGGCGGCGTATTCCCTACCTTTCGTTTCGACTGGCACGCGGGCGGCCTGGATTTTGGGCGCGGCTTTGGGCGGCAGCACAGCGGGGCTTTGGGCGGCAAACCGTGTCGCACCGTTTTTCACCCACGCGCTGTTGTCGCCCACGCGTCCTTGATAGGCATCGGCGGTGAGCAGTGCGGTATATGCGCCGTCGTCGGACAGTTCGCGTTCTTTGCCGCCGATACGCAGGGTTACGCGGTTTGCCGTCGCCAGCACGGCTTCGACGGCGGCGCGGCCGCCTTCAGGAATGGTGGCGAGCGTGAAGTCTTCATCGATGAGGATGTCGGTGATTTTGCTGCCGTTTGCAAACAAGCCGACGGTTTGATTTTTTAGCGCGTTTTTTTTGTTGGTTTCATCATGGTCATGGGGAAAGTCAAACGATTGTACGGACGTCACCCAGAATTTGCCTTCGGCCAGCCATTCTTGGTCAAAGGCATTGTCGGGGATTATCCACACTTTGCCCTGACGGTCGGAAATCGACAGCGGCTGACGTTCGGCGAAGGCGGCGATGAGTTGTTCCGTTTGCTTCGGGCTGAGTGTGGCGGTGTAGTCGTCTTTGCCGAAGGCGACCGTGCCCAGCGATTGGCCGTTTAAAAACAGTTCGCCGCCGGTGTTGTCGGCTTGGGCGCAGGCGGCGGGTGTTTCGCATTCTTCGATAATCTGAATCTGCGCGGTGGTAGCGGCGTTTTTGCCGGCAGGGCGAGTGAACAGGACGGATACGGCATTGTCTGAACGGTCATTGTGATAGCCTGCCACGTGGCAGGTGCCGGTGTTGTCGCATTTGCCGTCGGGGCGGGTGAACAGGAAGGATATGTCATTGTCCGAATCGTCATTGTGATAGCCTGCCACGCGGCAGGTGCCGGTGTTGTCGCAAACGGTGTCCCAATCGCCCATTTGGGTGCGCAGGCCGGGAAAGTTTGGCGCGGCTTGGGCGGTTGCGGCGAGCAGGCAGGAGAGGAAAAGGATAGTTTTTTGCATGATGGGGTCTCTTTGATTGGGATGTTCTGCCGGCCGTCTGAAACTGGCTGCTTGGTTGAAAACAGGCTTCGGACAGTGTGGGCACGGAATAGGCAGATTATACAAAATGCCGGTTGCCGTTATGCATATTGTGGTGCCCGCGCGGTTTCGGACGGTTTTGAAAAAAAGTGTTCGACGGGGATGGGGTATAAAGTACGTACGGGATAAGAGGCCGTCTGAAAGATGTTTTCAGACGGCCTCTTTGCCTACGGATACGGAATCTGATTAAAACGATACTTTTAAGCTGCCGTAGAAGGCGCGGCCGTGTTCGTTGTAGGTCTGCGCGCCGTTGCCGGTGCGGTACAGTTTTTTGTCGAACAGGTTGCTGATGCCGCCGCGCACGGCCACGCGTTTGTTCCAGTTGTAGCCGGCGTTGATGCCCCAGATGCCGTATCCGCCCAAAACGGTTTGGTTGCGGGCGGAAGCCAGGGTTTCGCCGCTGCCGCCGCTGCCGCTTTGTTCGATGTTGTTGATGGCGACCGAACGCGGTTTGGTGCGGCCATATTGGGTGAAGGTCAGGTTGGCGTCAAAGCGTTCGTTCGGCGTCCAGGCCAGCGTGCTGTTGATGGTGAACTTCGGAATCAGCGACAGGGGGTTGCCTTTGTAGTCTTCCGATTTCTGCATGTAGGTGAAGTTGTTGCTCCATTTCAGCGTGTTGTGCAGGGGGACGACGAGGTTGCCCTCTAGGCCGGAAACAATCGCCCTCGGCGAGTTGTCCCATTGGTAGAGGATGCCCGTGCTGGTGCTGCTGCGGGCTACGATTTCCGTGCCGGTGATGATTTTGTTGCGGTAGGCATTGTGGAAGTAGGTTGCCGAGGCCTGCCAGCCGTTTTTGTCGAATTCGATGCCGATTTCCTTATTGACGCTGGTTTCGGGTTTCAGGTTGGCATTGCCCATAAAGTAGCAGTGCGGGTTGCTGCCCAATTCCACGGGGCAGCCGTTACCGCGCGTGTACAGGATGAATTCGGGATTGCTTTGGTACAGGTTGGGGGCTTTGTAGGCGCGCGCGATGCCGCCTTTGACCAGCCAGTTTGCGCCAATCTGCTGGGAGAAGTTGAGCGCGGGACTCCAGTTGCCGCCGCTTTTGCTGTTGTGGTCGTAGCGCAGGGACGGTATCAGTTTGGTGGACGGGGTCAGCGAAATATTGTCTTCAACATAGATTGCCTTGTTCTGCTGCGATGTTTTGCCGCCGCGTATGGCGGAAATGCCCGGGAAGGTCGATGTTTGGCCTTGGTCGGTAAAGCCTTGACGGTTGGATGAGGGATCGTCCAGTTTGCTGTCGGTAAATTCCGCACCGACGGTCAGTACGTTTTCTACGCCGAGTTTGAACGGTATGTTGGCCTCGCTGCTGAAACGCAGGTTTTTCAGACGGCTTTGGACGTATTCCGTGCCGACATAGCTGCCCTCAGGCCCGCCTGCCAAACCTTCGGGCAGGTGGCTGTTGGTGGTGCGTTCGTAGCTCAATACGTTTTTGGTGTCGCCCCAGTCCCACGCGCCGTCATGGGTCAGGGCGTAGGAGGAACGGTAGAGGCGGGCAGTTTCCTTGATGCCGCTCCGGTAGATTTCGCGCAGGGTCGATTCGGTGTCGGAAATCACCGCGCCTGTGGCGGTATCGGTGATGACGGTCCGTGTATTGGCGGCATTGGAGTTTTGCGAATCGCCGTTGTAGATATTGCCCTGACGGCTGTAATCGCTGTCGAAAATCAGGGTTTGCGACGGACTGATTTTCCATTGCAGGCGGCCGGCTATGTCTTTGTTTTTCACGCCTTCCACCCCTGCCGCTCCATAGGTAGTGTTGGTAACGGTGCGGGTTTGTCCAGCAGGCACAACGATACGTCCGCGTTCCCGTATCGGGCCGTTTTGCGTGGTAAGGGTGGTGATGGAATCGCGGTTGATGCCGGTGGAATCGGCATCGGTTTTGTTGAAATTGCCGTAGATGCGGAAGCCCAATACGTCTTGGATAATCGGGCCGCCGAGGTTGAAGCCGACACGGTTGGTCGCCCCTTCCTTGCTGTCTTGCGGCTGGTTGGTGTAATAGTTCACCGATCCTTTGAATTCTTTCGGTACTTTTTTGGTAACGATATTGACCACGCCGCCCATCGCGCCGGAACCGTAGCGGGCAGCGGCGGGGCCTCGCAGGACGGTAATGGATTCGATTTCTTCAACCGGCACCCAGTTGCTATCGCCGCGCGTGTTGCGTTCGCCGCGCATACTGATGCGTTCCGACTGGCGCGAATGGACGGGTTTGCCGTCAATCAAAATCAGGGTGTTTTCCGGTCCCATGCCGCGCAGGTCGATTTGGCGTTTGTTGCCGCGCTGGCCGGTGGCGGTGTTGCCGGTGAGGTTTACGCCGGGCATGGTGCGGACGAGTTCGGAAATATCGTTTACGGCAGGCCGTTTTTCGATGTCTTCGTTAGAAATGCGGGAAACGCCGAGCGATTGCTGGAGTTGTTTTTCGGCGGTAACGTAAACGGTGTCGAGCGATGCGCCTTCTACGGCGGCGTCCCCGTCGGCATGGGCGAAGGCGGCGGCCAGTGTCAGCGGCAGTACGGCCAGTGGGAAGAGGGGGAGTTTGCGTTGGGCAGGCATATTTTTCCTTTTCTGTGTGCGGGTGTAATAAAAAAATAAATATAAACACTAATTAGTCTTGTTTCAAAATATACAAAAATAAAACCGATTATTTTTTAATTTTTGTCAGTTTGCCGCAACAAAAGTAAAGCACGGGGGAAGGTTTGCCCTTACAATCACCGTTTTTCCTGTGTGATTTATGAAAATTCCTTATCTGCCGCCTCATGATTATAGGTTTCCCAACGCCGCCCGTTTGGCGGCGGAATATGACGGGCTGGTCGGCGTAAGCGGAGATTTGGACGTGGGGCGGCTTTTGTCGGCCTATCGTCAGGGCATTTTTCCGTGGTTTTCCGAAAACGGGCTGTATTACTGGTTTACCACCGACCCGCGCACCGTACTGCTGCCGGAAAAGCTGCATATCGGCCGTTCGCTGGCGAAAACGCTGCGGAACAAAAGTTACCGCGTTACCGTCAATACTTGTTTTTCCGACGTTGTCGCTGCATGCTCGGAAGTGCCGCGTCCGGGACAGGATGGAACTTGGATTACGCCGGATTTTCAGACGGCCTATGGCAGGCTGCACCGTTTAGGCCATGCCCATTCTTTCGAGTGCCGGTTGCCTGATGAGTCCGGAGAATGGCGGTTGGCGGGCGGTTTTTACGGCGTGCAGATCGGGCGGGTGTTTTACGGCGAATCAATGTTCGCCCGTATGCCCGACGCATCGAAAATCGCCTTTGCCTGCGCCGTGCCGTTCCTTGCCCGCTGCGGTGTCGGGTTAATCGACTGCCAGCAGGATACGTATCATTTGCAGCGTTTCGGTTCGGAAACGGTCGGCCTGTTTGCTTTTCAGACGGCCTTGGGGCGGTTGAACGGCTTGCCGCTGTTGCGGCCGATAGAAAGCGGGGTAGTCGCTGAAAATATGGCCTAAACCTTGTGAATTGGAGTAGCCCGAGAAAAGGCCGTCTGAAAACCTTAAATATCGTTTTCAGACGGCCTTTTCTTGCGGATGAAGCTTGAGTCAAAGCCAGGCGTTAAAGCGGTAGGGGCGGATGTATCCGCATCACAAGCGCGTAACGCTCAAGACGCCTTTGACGTCGCCGAGGCTGGCGAGGACGCGCGGGAGGTCGTTGACTTGTTTGACCTCGAGTGTGAACCTCATGCTGGCTTCCAAGTCGCGGGACTGGGTTTGCACGGCGGTAACGTTGAGTTTGTGGCGGGCGAGCGCATCGGATACGTCGCGCAAAAGCCCTGAACGGTCTTGGGCGCGAATTTCGACATCGACGGCGAACACTTGTCCTTCCTGCAACGCCGCCCAGCTTGCGTTCAGCACTTTTTCAGGCGCTTGTTCGGCGAGGTGTTGGAAAGAGGGGCAGGTTTTGCGGTGTACGGAAATGCCGCGTTCGCGGGTAACGAAGCCGACAATATCGTCGGGTGGCGCGGGTTTGCAGCATTTGGCAAGCGTGGTCATCAAGCCGTCTTCGCCATCGATGAGTACACCGGTTTTGCCACCTTTTTTGATTTTGGACTGTTTGACGATGGTGGTTTCGCTGACGGGTACGGGCGGTGGTTCGTTCAGCGTGCCGCAGGCTTTCTGGATGGCGCGGTTGGAAATTTCGCCCTGTCCGACGGCGGTGTAGAGGTCGTCGAGTTTTTTGAAGCCGAGGTTTTCGGCAAGCTCTTGCAGGTTGGGCTTGGGCGTGAGTTTGGCAAGCTGCTTGTCGAGCTGGACGCGGCCTTCTTCGCGCACGGTGTCGGTGTTTTGCTGACGGATGTAGGCGCGGATTTTGCTGATTGCCTTGCTGGATTTAACCCAGCCTTCGTAGAGCCAGTTGACGGAGGGATGTCCTTCTTTGGCGGTAATGATTTCGACGCGCTGTCCGTTTTCAAGCGGGGTGGACAGCGGCACGATTTGCCCTTCGACTTTCGCGCCGCGGCAACGGTCGCCGATGCTGCTGTGTAAGGCGTAGGCGAAGTCGATGGGGGTTGCACTCGTAGGCAGGGAGAGGACTTTGCCGTGCGGGGTCAGGACGTAAATCGTGTCGTTGAAAAGCTCGGTTTTGAAGGCGGCGGCGAGGTCTTCCTTGCCGCTTTCCGCCATGTTTTCGCGCCAGTCCAAGAGTTGGCGCAACCAGGCGATTTTTTGTTCGTAGGCGGAATCGCCCTTGCCGCCCTCTTTATAACGCCAGTGGGCGGCGACACCGAATTCGTTGAATTGGTGCATATCGAAGGTGCGGATTTGCACTTCCACGCCTTTGTCTTCCGGGCCGACGATGACGGTGTGCAAACTTTTATAGCCGTTGCCTTTGGGGTTGGCGATGTAGTCGTCGAACTCGCCCGGGATGGGCTGCCAGAGGCTGTGGACGATACCCAGCGTGGTGTAACACTCGGGAACGGTATCGACCAAAATCCGCACGGCGCGGATATCGAACAGCCCGTCGAAGCTGAGTTTTTTCTTCACCATTTTTTTGTAAATGGAGTAGATGTGTTTCGGGCGGCCGGCGACTTCAAAGTGAACATTGTATTTTTTGAGCTCCGCGCGCAGGATGTTGAGGAAGTTTTCGATGTATTCGAGGCGTTCGGTGCGTTTTTCGTCCAAAAGCAACGCGATTTCGCGATATTTTTCGGGTTCTTGATGGCGGAAGCCGAGGTCTTCGAGCTGCCATTTGAGCTGCCACACGCCCAAACGGTTGGCGAGCGGAGCAAAGATGTCGAGGGTTTCTTTGGCGACGGCGCGTTTTTCGGGGCTGTCTGGGACGTTACTAAGGAACTGCATGGTTTGTGTGCGCAGAGCCAGCTTGATGATGACGACGCGGATGTCGGTTACCATCGCCAGCAGCATTTTACGCATGGTTTCGGCTTGCTGGGCGCGCTCTTCCGGAGTGGCGAGGTTGTCGACGCGGATAAATTGGGTCAGTTTCTGTACTTCGTCGATACCGCACACCAGTTCGGCAACGGGTTTTCCGCATTTTTCGGCAACGGTTTCGAACCAGTTGTCCCGATAGGTGGAAATGTCGGTCAGTATGGTTGCGGCGACTGCTTCCGGCAGCAGATCAATGTCTGCCACCATTTGTGCAGCTTTCAGCAGGTGTTCTGACAGCGGCTCGCCGCTTTCAGTAGTTGCCTCGGGCGGATAGGCGTTTTCGGCTAGTTCTAAGGCATGATGCAATAAAGCACGGTCGGAATCGTTTTGTTGGGAGCAGTATTGTTCGAACCATTGTTTGTCCGTCTGAAAATAGGATTGTGATGACGAGGGTGCAGGGTTGATGCCAGCCATGGGATGCTCCGAAACGGTATGGGAGAAGGGATGGACGGATATTGTAGCTGAAACGGACAGGGTAGGAAAACAAGGTTTCTGCGAAGCTAAAACGTCGATTATTTGTGGAAATCAGGTTGTCTGCAAAAACAAAAAAAAACGGCTGGAAACCAGCCGTTTTCAAGAAAGGGATTAGCTCAGGTTGCGTTCTACATCAACCAAA
>NZ_KV790755.1:30528-61810 GCF_001807735.1 Neisseria sp. HMSC31F04
TGTTTGCCCAAGGTAATCAGGATGTCTTCGATGGCATCGGTTGCACCCAGCATTTTCATGGTTTTCATTTCGGAGCTGACCACTTCGGTATTGCCGGCAGCGGCAATTTCAAGGTCGATTGCGGGAGAACCGCCGCCTGCAAGCATCATGCCGCTGGCAAAGTCCACAACTGCTGCGGCTAATGCGCCATCAACATTCAACATTTCAGATACTGCTTTATCGTAATTCATAATGAACTCCCAAACGTAAGTGAATTAATAAAACGGTTTAATCCCGAAAATTATCCTAAAACTAAAAAGGATGAGTTAGGTGTGTGTAATTTTAAAGATTTATAAATAATACGCAGGCATTATAAGATAAAAAAAATCGGTTGTAAAACAGCCGATTTTTTTGTTTGGTAAGAAAAAATTAGCTCAGGTTGCGTTCTACATCAACCAAAGAGCGGCGGGCCAAAGCCAAGTTGGATTTAGCTTTGTCCAATACGGAATATAGGAACAGGCCTTCGTGTTTTTGCAGCGGGCGGATCAAGTGGTATTGTTTGCCCAAGGTAATCAGGATGTCTTCGATAACGTCATTCAGACCCAGCATTTTCATGGTTTTCATTTTTGAGCTGACCACTTCGGTATTGCCGGCAGCGGCAATTTCAAGGTCGATTGCGGGAGAACCGCCGCCTGCGAGCATCATGCCGCTGGCGAAGTCTACAACTGCTGCGGCCAACGCGCCGTCAACATTCAACATTTCAGATACTGCTTTATCGTAATTCATAATAAACTCCAAAGATATTGTGTTAGCTAAGAGGAAACTGCCTGAGCCGGCATAGGGGCGTAGGCGGATTGCTTGTTCTAATCGAAAATAGGTGTGGTTTTTAACCGGACCGTCCGGTGACGTTCACCTCTGTTTTCAAACAGCAGTAAAGTTAACGGGCAGTATATGCCTGCAACCGGCTGAAGTAAATCATGGAAATGAGTAAAAAATTGGCATATCATGCACCCGTTAATCTAAATTAACTACCGCTTGTTTATTTTTTAGAAAATATTTTAGAAAAAACAACAATAAAGATTCGATTAAAATTTGTGCATTTGTTTTTGTAAAAATTTGTCAAACATTCATTTGAAACAATGCTTTGGCAGATGTGCGGTTTGCGGTATGATTCCGGCGGACATATATTGCAGTCCGGACGATGGGAAATTTGGCTGCTCCGGCTTTTTTAAAAATGATGGTTCCCGCTTTGGGAAAAGGAAGAGACGATGAAACTTTATATTTACGATCATTGCCCGTTTTGCGTCCGCGCCCGTATGATTTTCGGCCTGCGCGGCGTGGCGGTCGAAGAGGTTATTTTGCAGAATGACGACGAGGAAACGCCGATTAGGATGATTGGCGCGAAGCAGGTGCCGATTTTGCAGAAGGACGACGGTTCGTTTATGGGCGAGAGTTTGGATATTGTGCGCTATATCGACGAAATGGCAGGGAAAGGCCGTCTGAAAGAAGATGTGCGGCCGCAGGTGCAGGCTTGGTTGGACAAAGTCGGCACTTATGCCAATAAGTTGGTACAGCCGCGGGACGTGCTGGCGGATTTGCCCGAATTTGCCGAACAAAGCGCAGTGGATTACTTCACAGCGAAAAAGGAGCAGATTATCGGCAATTTCGCGGAAAATATGGCGAAAACGCCGGAATATCTGGCGCGTTTGGCGGATGATTTTGCCGAATTGGAAGGCTTGGTGGTTTCCGCCGACGCATTGGGTGGAGAATTGGGGATGGAGGATATTTTGGTGTTCCCGATTTTGCGCAATCTGACGATTGTGCGTGGGTTGGAGATGCCGCCGAAGGTAGCGGCGTATGTGGCGGAAATGAGCCGTTTGAGCGGTGTGCCGCTGCAAACCGAGCGGGCGGTTTAGTGCGCTGCGGATAAACAGTTTTCCGGTGTCAGGTGGTAAGCCGCCGATGGAGCAAGCTTGTATGGAAGATCGGGTACGGCTGTGGGTTGAAGCGTAAGTGAATCTGTCTTTATTTGAATATGCCGTACCGGAGGTATAAAGGCCGTCTGAAAGTGGGGGTAACGGCGGTAAGTCCGTTTTTCCGGCTTTCAGACGGCCTTTTATTCTTTTAAAACAGGGCGGGCTGTTTTTCCGCCAGCCATGCCGCCAGCGGTTTGGGCAGGCCGTAGTCCGCCAGTTTTTCCGGCATCACCCGGAGGCCGTCTGAAAGGGTTTCAGACGGCCTTTTTCCTGCAACGGCAAACGGGGTAATCAGCAGCATACGGTGGGTCAGGCGGTGGGTTAGGGGCGGGAGTTCGGTTAAGTCTTCGGCGGTGAGGCCGTGTCGGGCGGCAAAGTCGTGCAGGTCTTGCAGGCTGTCGAAGCAGGGGGTGCAGTAGAGGCCGCCCCAGATGCCTTTGGCGGGGCGTTTTTCCAGCAGGAGCGCGCCGTTTGCGTCGTGCCATATCAGCCAGTAGAGCGGCAGGGTTTTGACTTCTGCCGCCGTTTTTTTGCGCGGCAGTTCGGCGGTACGGCCTTGGGCTTTGGCTTGGCAGATGTCGCTCATGGGGCAGGCGGTGCAGGCGGGGTTGCTGCGTTTGCATACGGTCGCGCCCAGGTCCATCAGGCCTTGCGTGTAGGCGGGCATGTCGGCGTTTTCGGGCGGCAGCAGGCTTTCGGCCAGTGTCCAGAGGGTGTGTTCGAACTTTTTGTCCTGCGGGTCGCCGTCTTGGGCGAAGACGCGGCAGAGTACGCGTTTGACGTTGCCGTCGAGTATGGTTTCGCGTTTGAGGAAGGCGAAGGCGGCAACGGCGGCGGCGGTGCTGCGGCCGACTCCGCACAGTTTTTCCAATTCGGTGCGTTCGGTCGGGAACTGTCCGCCGAAGTCGGCCATGATTTGTTTAGCGGCTTTGTGCAGGTTGCGCGCGCGGCTGTAGTAGCCCAATCCCTGCCAGAGTGCGAGTACGTCGTCTTCGGCTGCGGCGGCGAGGGCGGATACGGTGGGAAAGGCGGCGAGGAAGCGCGGGTAGTAGCCGGCCACGGTGGCGACTTGGGTTTGCTGGAGCATGATTTCCGACAGCCAGACGCGGTAGGGGTCGCGGCTGTGCCAGGGTAGGTTGTGGCGGCCGTGCTGTTTCTGCCAGTGTATCAGGCGGTCAGCAAAGGAGGGGGTGAGGCCGTCTGAAAGGGCGGTTGCGGGGTTTTCAGACGGCCTGTCGGGTGTGTGTGTCATGGTTGGGTATGTTGTATTTTAGTCGGTGTAATTGGGGAATGACTCGCCGATTCGGTATTGTGCGGTGGTTGCGTTTCAGCTACGCGGAAGCCCATGTTTTCAGACGGCCTGTTCTATGGTTTTGCCTTTGTATTCGCACAGGTCGTTGACGATACATCGGTGGCAGAGGGGTTTTTGCGCCTTGCAGGTGTAGCGGCCGTGGAGGATGAGCCAGTGGTGGGCGTCGAGGATGAATTCTTTCGGGATGACTTTGATCAGTTTGTCTTCCACTTCGCGCACGTTTTTGCCCGGGGCGAGGTTCGTGCGGTTGGCGACGCGGAAGATGTGGGTGTCCACGGCCATCACGGGTTGGCCGAAGGCAGTGTTGAGGACGACGTTGGCCGTTTTCCGCCCCACGCCGGGTAGGGCTTCGAGTGCTTCGCGCGTTTGCGGCACTTCGCCGCCGTGTTTGTCCAATAGGATGCGGCAGGTTTCGATGATGTGTTTGGACTTGGTTTTGTAGAGGCCTATGGTTTTGGTGTATTCCATCACGCCTTCCAAGCCCAAGTCCAGCATGGCCTGCGGGGTGTTTGCCACAGGAAAGAGTTTGGCGGTGGCTTTGTTCACGCCTTTGTCGGTGGCCTGCGCGGAGAGTAGGACGGCAATCAAGAGTTCGAAGGGTGTGGTGTAGTTCAGTTCGGTTTGCGGGTGCGGGTTTTCGGCGCGCCAGCGTTCGAACATTTCTCGGCGGGTTTGTTTGTTCATTGCGGTTGTGCGGTGTGTTGTTGTTTGCGGAACAGCCAGGGCGCGAGGGGTTCGCGCTTCGCCCAAAGGCCGGTGCGTCCGGCTTGGGCGTAGGCTTCGGCGGCGGCGTAGGCGGCGAAATCGGCTTTGGGTTGCTGTTTTTTGGCGATGGAGGTGTAGTGCCAGGCCGCGCCGTTTTCGATTTGGCTCAGGTTGATGTCGAGGCCGTCTGAAAAGAGGTAGGCCACTTCGCGGCCGTAGCGGTCGGTATCGGTTACCTGTACGTCTACGGTTTCGTCCGACAGGATGCGGCGCAGGCGGTCACGCGATTCGATGCCGTGGGCCTGGCCGATTTCGGGTGCGTCGATGTAGGCGAGGCGGACTTTGTGCCTGCGGCCGTCGGTGTCGGTGATGCGGACGGTGTCGCCGTCGTGCACGGACGTTACCCGCCCCCGGTAATGCATGCCTTGCGGCGCGGGTCGGGAGGATGTGCCGCTGCGGCCGCGTATGGTTTCGGCAGCCGGCGGGGTTTTGAGCCGGGAAAGGATGTCGGACGGTTCGATAAACGCCAGGGCGGCAACGAGGCACAGGGCGGGGATTTTCCAATCGGGCATAGCGCGGGATGCTGGTTAAAAATCAAAGGGGGGCATTTTAACCGATATGGCGGGAAACTTCGGCGTCCGGCAGAGGGGCGGGTTTGTATTTTGTATTTGAAAGGCCGTCTGAAAACCGGATTGCGGGTTTTCAGACGGCTTTTGATGCCTGAATAACGCCTTATCAGCCGCCGACTTTAATCACTTCCACGCCGCCGGCGCGCGCCAGAATCAGCACGTCGGCCGCCTCGCGCGCGAACAGGCCGTTTTCGACCACGCCGGTGATTTTGTTCAGCTCGTCTTCCAGCGTCAGCGGGCGCGACAAATCCATGTCGGCCACGTCGAGGATTTCGTTGCCGCTGTCGGTGATGAAGCCGACGCGCAGTTGCGGTTCGCCGCCCAGTTTCAGCAGTTGGCGCGCCACCAGAGAGCGGGCGGAGGGGATGACTTCCACGGGCAGCGGGAATTTGCCCAGGCGCGAAACGTATTTGCTTTCGTCGGCGATGCAGACGAATTTGTCCGACGCGCTGGCGACGATTTTTTCGCGCAACAGTGCGCCGCCGCCGCCTTTAATCATTTGCAGGCTGTGGTTGATTTCGTCGGCACCGTCGATATACACCGCCAGGCGGATGACGTCGGACAGGGTAACTTCGGGGATTTCGTATTGTTCCAGCAGCGCGGAGGTGGCGTTGGAGCTGCTGACCGCGCCTTTGATTTGTTTGCCGCTGGCGGCCAGGGCTTTGATGAAATAATTGACGGTGGAGCCCGTGCCGATGCCGATGTATTCGTTTTCGGGCACAAATTCCACCACTTTTTCACCTGCCATGCGTTTCAGATCGTCTTGTGTCGCCATGTTTCGCTCCTTTTGTTAACGTTTCATTGTTCGTGTTTCAAACGGAATCATAACCGAAGGCGCAGGGGCTTGGAAGGCCGTCTGAAAACATATGTTTGAATTGGGTCAAAACTGTTTCGTCCGATGTTCGCGGCGTTTGTTTCCCGCATCGGGAACGGACAATGTCGAATCGGTTTATTTGCGTTTTCAGATGGCCTCTTCTTCAGTGTTACCGTCCGCCGTTTAAATAAGGCCTTGCCTGAAGGATGACGAGTTTGCCGCCTGCGAAAGCCCATTCGATGTCTTGTTCGCCGTTGCCGAAAAGCTGTTTGATTTGCTGTCCGGCTTGGTCGAGGCGGCGGATTTGGTCGTGGTTCATGACGTTGCCGCCGGTGATCGGTACTTCCCTGATGCCGCCGTTTTCATCCAGTTGCAGCGCGGTGGTTTCGTTGGAGGAGCTGAGGCGTTGTACGGCGTCGTTGCGGCGGTTGTAAACGGCTTGTTCCGCCACCCGTTTCCCTTCGACCACGCGAATGCCCAGTCCGCGTTTGGCGGCGATGTAGGAAGTGTTTTTCTGCGCGGTATCGTAGGGATTGACGGTAACGAGTACGCCGGAGAGGTCGGTATTGATGCTTTGCTGGACGAAGACGCTCATTTTCACGCTGTCGTGCGGCAGTCCGGCGATGCGGCGGGCTTCGTACGCGCTGTAATTGAAGACGGAAGCCCAAGACTGTTTCACTGCTTCTGCCAGCGCGTTTTCGCCGGTTACGTTCGGCACGGTGGTGTACAGCCCTGCGCCGCTGAAATTCGGCAGGTCTTCGGAATTGGACGAGCTGCGGACGAACACGCCTTTGCTGTTTAACTGGCTGAGCCATTGTTCCGCCCAGGTGCGTTTCCATTCGGACGGGATTTCGGCATCGGTGATTTTTTTCTGCAATGCGAGCAAGGCAGTGCGGCGTTTGCGGTTGTCGCCGCCGCTTTGCGTTTCGATTTGCGCCAGTGTTGCCGCGTTGATGCCGAGTTTGTCCATCATGGCGCGGTAGTAGGCGAAGGGGATGCAGAATCCGTCGGGGACGTTGCTGCCTGCGATATGGGCGCGGATATGGCCGAGGTTGGCGGCTTTGCTGCCGCAGTAACGGCTGTCTTCACGGCGCAAGTTGGCAAGCGGCCGCAGGTTGTAATCGGTAGTGTCGGGCTGCGGCAGGGAGAGGCCGTCTGAAAATGTTTTGGCGGCTGTGTTTCGGTTGGTTTGGGCGATCCGGTATTGTTTTGCGTCGGCTGCCAATTCGATGCGGCGGCCGATATAGGGCGCGAGGATTTTTTCCGCGTCTTTGAGGTAGATGTTGGGAATGCCCCAGCCGCGTGCCAAGACGTTCACATGCGACAGCGCGGTGGACGGTTTTTCGCTGATGATGCCTGCTACGGGCGGCAACACCAGCGGCACTTCTTTCAAGATGATGATGTCGTCCGCGCCGACATCGTAAAGGTCGTCTTCCTGAGTGATGACGCGCAATGTACCTACCGCTTTCCCTCTGTGCAACGGCAGATAAGGGAAATTCTGTATCAGGCTTTCTTGGGTGACGAAGGGGACTTTGCTTTGCGCAGCAACGGTTTCCTGCCACAGGGAATTGGTTTTGTAACGCAGCGGGGCGAAGAAACTGTCTTTCAGACGGCCTTCTGCCAATTTCAGCAATTCGGGCGTGATTTTGTCGCCTTCCCAAAATTCGTAAACATATTCTTGAGTGCTGTTCTGCCAACTGATGGTGCCGAACAGGAAGCGGCGATTCGGGCTGCGGTATTGTTCCAACAATTCTTTGCGCGTCGGCATCGGCTTCAAAATCTCGGCGAGATAGTTTTCGTGCAGACGGTATTTCGGCGTGTTGATGTAGTCGGTGCGGTTGTTGTCTTCGCGGTCGATAAGGAAGAGGACGTGCGGGATTTCGTATTCGCTGTCTTGTTCGTAAACACGCGAAAGCAGGTCGAAATCTGCACGGCTGCGGATGGCGGACAGCGCGGGCGTTTGCGTTTTAACCGGCGTGGCGGCTTGGCGTTTGTCAGACTCAAAATAAGAAGGCTTACGCGCGGTCGGCGCGGCGGTATCGACGGCTGCGGAGTCAGGTTGGCAGGCGGTGAGCAGGAACAATAGTGAGAGGCAGACGCTGGTTTTCATGATAATGGCAATGAGAAAAAAACGGATTGTAGCAAGAAAAGGCCGTCTGAAAATCAAGCCTGATTCTTTTGCCGGTTTGTACTGCTAGAATTCCGACTTCATTTCCAGCCTGTCGTTTTCAGACGACCCGCCACATTTCTTCGAACAAGCAGGATACAAAACATGAATAAAACCGGATTATTTCTCTCCTTTGCGTTCTTCGCCGCCACCCCGCTTTCCACGGCAGAAACCGTACACTCATCCGGCAAAGGGCGGGCACAAGTCAAGAAGACGGAAATCACGCAGCGGCATACAAAACAAACAGACGGCAAACCGCTTGCCGACGGCTTCGGCAGCCTGTCGCGCCAAGATGCGCGCGTACGCGAAATCCTGAGTTTGGTTGCACCTGACGCAGACGTGGAAAAACTGAATATGATGTCGCTGCGGCCTTGGAAAAACGGCCTCCAAGTCGTGCTGGTGTGCCTGAATAAGCATCCGCTTGGCGATTTTTACCGCGAAAACCCGAATCACTACGCGCAATGCAGAGCCGACTCGGATAACCCTGTCGTCCAAATAACCCTTGCCGTGCTGACAAAGGATGCCGGTGGCAAATTCTCCCTTGCCGCCAAGCCTTATACCGAACGTTATGATTATGAAGAAAAAGACGAATTTTATCCGTCACCCAAACCCGCTATGGACGGGAAGCGGCAGTTTGTCGTGCAAATCCCCGATGGCGGTTTGCAAATCGCGCTGCCCGCCCGTCTCGATTTTGCCGCTTATCGCCTGAACGATAAAACCGATGCCTTCGGCCTGCGCTTGCAGAACACGGTCGGTTATGCAGGAGGTGGAAGTTTGGAAGAGTTTATGGTGCTGTTTGCCGTTATTGAAGGTCGTCTGAAACCCGTTTTGAACGCCAACACCTTTACGCTTGAAAACATTGCCGGCAGCTGGAATAAGGACGGCACACGCCAGCATGATGTATATACCGACACATACATCCTGAAAATGTCGCCGCAGCAGCATAATGGATTTTACGACATCATTTGGCGAGTGAAGGGCATGAAAAACGGCGAACGGAAAGTCTACCGCTGGGATGCGGAAAAACAGGAGTATGGCAGTTTGGAATAGCAGCGTTGCCGGTTGCCATACAGGATGGCGTATCGGCGGCAGGCATCATGCGAAAGCAGTTGGTATGTTTTGCCTGATTGGGAATCCAATCTCTTTCGTTTTTTGAGGTACGCTGCCGCTTGTATATTCCGTCCGTCATGATGGGAATAACGGCAAAAGGTCGTCTGAAAACCCTGTTCGGGGTGTTTCAGACGGCCTTTTACTATGGGTGATTTCGGGTTATTTCACGCCGAAATTGGGTTGGACCAATGCACATTTGGCACGTTCGCCGCGCCGGTTGCGGTGGCTGCGGCCGGCAATTTTGCCGCAGGATTCGCCCGGGTCTTTGGGGCGGGATTCCTGCTCGGCGCGGCTGTCGCCGCGTGTGCGCCTTTCGCTGCGGCTGCCTGCCCCGCGTTCCGCACGTTCGCCGCGGTGCGGCCTTCCGTTTTCAGACGGCCTTTCTTCCGTGCTGCCGTTGTCCCACCAGCGCGGTTCGAAACCTTCGATGCGTTCGATGGGGATGTTGTTGCCGGTGAGTTCTTTGATGGCTTCGAACATTTTTTGTTCGGTTTCGTCCATCAGCGAAATGGCGACGCCGTCCGCCCCCGCGCGGCCGGTGCGGCCGATGCGGTGGACGTAGTCTTCGGGCTGGGTGGGCATTTCGTAGTTGATGACGAAGGGTAGTTCGGCGATATCCAGCCCGCGTGCCGCGACGTCGGTAGCGACGAGGACGCGCAGGTTGCCCTCTTTGAAGGCGGAAAGGGTTTCGAGGCGGGTTTGCTGCGATTTGTCGCCGTGGATGGCCTGGGCGGAGATTTCGCGCCGTTGCAGGTCGCGTGTGACTTGGTCGACGCTTTGTTTGGTTTTGCAGAATACGATGACTTGGTTCATGTCCAAATCGACAATCAGGCGTTCGAGCAGGCGGCGTTTTTGGAAGGTGTCTACGGCGATGACGTGTTGTTCGACGTTGGCGTTGGTGGTGTTTTGCGCCGCCACTTCGATTTGTTCGGGGCTGTTCATGAAGTCGCGCGCCAATTTGCGTATCGGATCGGCGAAGGTGGCGGAAAAGAGCAGGGTTTGGCGTTGTTTGGGCAGCATCTGCATGATGGTGCGGATGTCGTCGATAAAGCCCATGTCGAGCATGCGGTCGGCTTCGTCGAGGACGACGATTTCGACTTTGGAGAAGTTGATGTTTTTTTGTTTGACATGGTCGAGCAGGCGGCCGACGGTGGCGACGACGATTTCGCAGCCGGCACGCAAATCGGCGGTTTGTTTGTCCATGTTCACGCCGCCGAAGAGGACGGTGTGCCGCAGGGGCAGGTTTTTGATGTAGGCCTGCACGTTTTGGTCGATTTGGTCGGCCAGTTCGCGGGTGGGGGTGAGTACCAGCATCCGAACGGGGTGCATGGCGGGGGAGGTGGAAGCGGTGGCGAAGCGTTTGAGCCGCTCGAGGCTGGGCAGCATGAAGGCGGCGGTTTTGCCGGTGCCGGTTTGCGCGGCAGCCAGGAGGTCGTGTCCGGCAAGGGCTTTGGGAATGGCGGCGGCCTGAATCGGCGTGGGGTTTTCGTAGCCTTGCTCGGTGAGGGCGGAAACGATTTCCTGTCCGAGGCCTAAGGAGGAAAAGGGGTTCATTGTTTGTTCCTTCATGGTATTCAGACGGCCTCGGGCTTTCACGCGGCGGCGGAAAGGGCAAGGCCGTCTGAAAATAATCTGCGGTATTCGGTTGTGGCGGTGCCGCCCTGTGGGACGGGCGGAAAACGGCTGCCGGAAGGCTGTCATTATGCCATAAAAGCCGTTGCCGCGTTTTGAGGCCGCGGGCCGGCAATGACGGAGTTGGCCGTATTGTTTACCCTTTCCGCCTGAAGCGGCTTCGGGAGCTTCGGAAACCGCCGTTCAGACGGCCTCTCCTGCTGTTGCCGAAAATGCCGCTTCGAATGCGGCTTCTGCGGCTTCCGCCGTGGTTGCCGACAGCAATGCCTCTCCCGAAGACCAAGAGCTGCTCAAACGCGCGCAAGGCATCTTCAAACCGCTGCCGAGTGCAGAAGAAATGCAGAAACTGCGCCCGTTTACCGAAGAACAGGTCAAACTCGGCCATCAATTGTGGTATGAACCGCGCCTCTCCAAAGGCAACACCGTAAGCTGCAACTCCTGCCACAACCTCGCTTCTACAGACGTAGGCGACCTGCCGACCAGCCAAGGCCATAAAGGACAGTTCGGCGGACGCAACTCCCCGACCGCTTTAAACGCCGCCTTACTCGGCATGCAGTTCTGGGACGGCCGCGCGGCCGACGTTGAAGAACAAGCCGGCGGACCGTTGGTGAACCCTGTGGAAATGGCAAACGACTCGCAAGAAGCAGCTGCGGCCAAAATCGCCAAAATCCCCGAATATCAAGAACTGTTTAAAACCGCCTTCCCCGAAGACGGCGCGGTTTCCTTCAAAAACATCACCACCGCACTGGGCGCATTCGAACGCACCCTGCTGACGCCGACCCGTTGGGACGAATACCTCAAAGGCAACGTTTCAGCCTTGAGTGAGCAGGAACGCAAAGGCGTGCGCGCCTTTATGGACAACGGCTGTATCGCCTGCCACAGCGGCGTCAACCTCGGCGGCAACAGCTTCCAGAAATTCGGTTTGGTCAAAGGCCCGTATTGGAAGTTTATCGAAGATCCGAAACGCGACAAAGGCCGTGCCGACGTAACCAAAAAAACAGAAGACGAATTCTTCCGCGTGCCCGGCTTGCGTAACGTCGCCAAAACTTATCCATATTTTCACAACGGCAGCGTTTGGGAATTGGACAAAGCCGTTACCATCATGGGTAAAGCGCAACTGGGCAAAGACTTATCAAAAGAAGACACCGACAACATCGTTGCCTTCCTGAAAACACTGTCCGGCAATGTTTCCGACTCCGCCCGCACCATGCCCGAGCTGCCGCTTTCCGCACCATTGGAATCACAGCCCAACAATAAATAACAGCCACTGATGGCCAGAGGCCGTCTGAAAGCACAAAAAACGCCGGAGAAACCTTTCGCGCGCTTGAAACTGCTTCAGACGGCCTTATATTGCCGCCCATGAAAAATCCATTCCGTTACTTTAAAAAAGGCAAACCCATGAGCGAACAAAACACTGCACCCGAAGAAGAACAAAACATCCCGACCGAACAGGAATATGCCGCAGCCGAAACCGCCGCACCCACTTACGAAGAATTGCAGGCGCAAGTGGAAGAACTGCAAGGACAGTTGAAAGACGAACAGTTGCGCGGTTTGGCAAACGAGCAAAACCTGCGCCGCCGCCATCAGCAGGAAATCGCCGACACGCATAAATTCGCCGGACAAAAATTCGCCGCCGAAATGCTGCCGGTCAAAGACTATCTTGAAATGGCGCTGCTCGACCAAAGCGGTAATTTCGACGCGCTGAAAATGGGCGTGCAGATGACGCTGAACGAATTGCAAAAAGCGTTTGATGCCACGCATATCAAAGAAATCAACCCGCAGCCCGGCGACAAACTCGATCCGAACCAGCATCAGGCGATGCAGACGGTCGTCAGCGAGCAAGAGCCGAACACCATCGTCAGCGTCATGAAAAAAGGCTATCTGCTGAACGACCGCATCTTGCGTCCGGCCATGGTGGTTGTGGCCAAAAGTGCGGAAAACGCCGAATAGGCGCAGTTCCCGAACCATCCCGCATTTTGTTTTCAGACGGCTTCCAAGGCCGTCTGAAACATAAGGGGAAACGGAAAAATTAAATTAACATTTTGATTTTAAATTTCAAAAAGTTGTCATTTTTTTACAACGCAGCACTTGAAAACCGCCGTCTGTCCCCTATTTTGCATGCCAAGCAACAGCGGTCGGAAACAAAACAGGCCGTCTGAAAATTCTATTATTTGAAGGAGTATTAACACTATGGCAAAAGTAATCGGTATCGACTTAGGTACAACCAACTCTTGTTTGGCTATTTCTGAAAACGGTCAAACCAAAGTCATCGAAAACGCAGAAGGCGCACGCACCACACCATCCGTTATCGCTTATCTGGACGGCGGCGAAGTCCTCGTCGGCGCACCGGCAAAACGCCAAGCCGTAACCAACGCTAAAAACACCATCTACGCTGTAAAACGCTTGATTGGTCACAAATTTGAAGACAAAGAAGTCCAACGCGACATCGAATCCATGCCTTTCGAAATCATTAAAGCCAACAACGGCGACGCATGGGTGAAAGCGCAAGGCAAAGAGCTGTCTCCGCCGCAAGTTTCCGCAGAAGTCCTGCGTAAAATGAAAGAAGCCGCCGAATCTTACTTGGGCGAGAAAGTAACCGAAGCCGTGATTACGGTTCCGGCCTACTTCAACGACAGCCAACGTCAAGCCACCAAAGACGCAGGCCGCATCGCCGGTTTGGACGTAAAACGCATTATCAACGAGCCGACTGCAGCCGCTTTGGCATTCGGCATGGACAAAGGCGACAACAAAGACCGCAAAGTAGCCGTATATGACTTAGGCGGCGGTACCTTCGATATTTCCATCATCGAAATCGCCAACCTCGACGGCGACAAACAATTTGAAGTATTGGCAACCAACGGCGACACTTTCTTGGGCGGCGAAGACTTCGACCAACGCCTCATCGACTACATCATCGCCGAGTTCAAAAAAGAACAAGGCATTGATTTGAAACAAGACGTGATGGCATTGCAACGTCTGAAAGAAGCTGCCGAAAAAGCCAAAATCGAATTGTCCAGCGGTCAGCAAACCGAAATCAACCTGCCGTACATCACCATGGACGCAACCGGCCCGAAACACTTGGCAATGAAAATTACCCGCGCCAAATTCGAGAGCCTGGTTGAAGACTTGATTGCCCGCTCTATCGAGCCTTGCAAAATTGCATTGAAAGATGCCGGCTTGAGCACCGGCGACATCGACGACGTGATTTTGGTCGGCGGCCAAACCCGTATGCCGAAAGTACAAGAAGCCGTTAAAGAGTTCTTCGGCAAAGAGCCTCGCAAAGACGTGAACCCTGACGAAGCGGTTGCCGTAGGCGCAGCGATTCAAGGCGAAGTGTTGAGCGGCGGCCGCAGCGACGTATTGCTGCTGGACGTAACCCCTCTGTCTTTGGGTATCGAAACCATGGGCGGCGTGATGACCAAGCTGATTCAGAAGAACACCACCATCCCGACCAAAGCGTCGCAAGTGTTCTCTACCGCCGAAGACAACCAAAGCGCAGTAACCATCCATGTACTGCAAGGTGAGCGCGAACGCGCTTCCGCCAACAAATCTTTGGGGCAGTTCAATTTGACCGACATCGCACCCGCACCGCGCGGCATGCCGCAAATCGAAGTAACCTTCGACATTGACGCCAACGGTATCCTGCACGTTTCTGCTAAAGACAAAGGCACAGGTAAAGCCGCCAACATCACCATCCAAGGTTCTTCAGGCTTGAGCGAAGAAGAAATCGAACGCATGGTGAAAGATGCCGAAGCCAATGCCGAGGAAGATAAAAAACTGACTGAATTGGTCGCTTCCCGCAACCAAGCCGAAGCCCTGATTCACTCCGTGAAAAAATCTTTGGCCGACTACGGCGACAAACTCGACGCAGCCGAGAAAGAAAAAATCGAAGCCGCGCTGAAAGAAGCCGAAGAAGCCGTGAAAGGCGACGACAAAGCCGCCATCGATGCCAAAGCCGAAGCACTGGGCACAGCCAGCCAAAAACTGGGCGAAATGGTTTACGCACAAGCGCAAGCCGAAGCCCAAGCAGGCGAAAGCGCACAAGCCGAACCGTCTTCTGCCAAGAAAGACGACGACGTGGTAGATGCCGACTTTGAAGAAGTAAAAGACGACAAGAAATAATTGAGACCGTCTGAAAAAAGCGCGAATCGCAAGGTTCGCGCTTTTTGTTATGGTTCGAATGATTGCCGGCAAACTGCATTGCTAGCTGTTGTTTTTGGTTTTTTGAAATATTCCTGTGATTTATAGTCAATTAAAATAAAAATGGGACAGTAACGCATCGTCAAATCAGGCGTAATCAGACAATACGGTTCGCAGATACCGCTTAATATTCGCCCACACCTTCTCAATCGGGTTGAGCTCAGGTGAATAAGGTGCAAGAGGCAATACCTTATGTCCCCATTTTTCCGCCATTTCCCGTAAGACACCCATACGGTGAAATCGCGCATTATCTAAAATAATCACCGATTTTTGAGTCAATGCGGGCAGTAGGCATTGCTGAAACCACGCTTCAAAAAAGACTCCGGTCATCGTATTTTGATAAACCATCGGAGCAATCAGCCGGTTGCCGACTTGTGCGGACACCAGAGATAAGCGTTGGTATCTTTTTCCACTTATCTGCGCTTTCACTATTTGCCCTTTTAGGCTGCGGGCATAGGGACGGAACAGGTAGCGGTCAAATCCCGTTTCATCCAAATAAACACGTTGGTAGTCGGAAAATTCGGCCAGCTGTGTCAAATAATGCGTTACTTTGGCCGGGTCTTGTTCTTTGTAAGTGGTGGTCTTTTTTTGCGCGTTATCCCTATCTGTTTGAGTGCATAGCAAACGGCGGCTGCCGTACAATCAAAATGTTTGGCGATTTCATGCAGATAGGCATCCGGGTGTTGCCCAACATATTGAGCCAGTTTTTGCCTATCCAATTTGACGGCATTTAGACCGGTAACTTGATGTTTTAGGCTGCCTGTTTGTTTTTTAAGGCGAATCCACAGGTAAAGCGTGTTTCTCGACAAGTTAAACGTTGCTGCTGTTTGGCTGATGTTTTTGCATTGTTCGTAATAGTTTAAAGCTTTGTTTCTTAAGTCCGCAGAGTATGCCATGGTTAGACCTTCAAAGTTGAGTATTGTACCATTTTGTTTTTAATTGACTATAAATGGCGTTCGTAAAGATATATTTATTTTCTCCCGCCACCTCTTCATCTTCATAAACTTGAATCGGAGTCGGACTGCTTCCCGTTAGCAAATATCCGTTCCAGTTATCATTGGGAACATAGCAAGCGATTTGCTTTGTTTGCGAGGCGGCGATAATCCTCTTTTCGATTTCGTCATCCGTTGCCTCAATCCGATATAGATTCAAAAGCCAAGCGGCATCGCCTTCCACTTGTGTGCCAATACAAAGGCAGCACAGTTTATCCAATTCTTCAGCGGCAATTTCCAGGTCGGCATTCTCTTCAGAGGAAACGACTAAGATTTTATCGAAAGGACAATTTAGGGCTGCAGCAAGAAACTCCCTAATTTCAAAAATGGAAATCGGATATTTAATCAAAAAATCGAACATAGGGTACCTATATCGCTCAAGCCTGCAAGTAGCATTTAATCATGCCGAAATATATCAAACCCACAAGAGGCCGTCTGAAAAATCAAGTTTCAGACGGCCTCTTGTCGGGGCAACTGTTATCCAATCAAACATCCGTATCGTCTGCCAAACCTTCGGCCGTTTGTTCCGGGTTGAAGCGGACGGATTGCGGGTAGGGATAGAAATCGTCAAACAAACCCTGTTGCAGCCGCTCTTTTTTGCCCTGCCAGAATTCGGGGGTCAGCAAATCGCGGTGGTGTTTGAGGAAAACCTGCCGCACGTCGGGTTCGCCGAGCAGGAAGGGGGCGAATTCTTCGGGGAATACGTCGCCTTTATGCACGGGATACCACACCTCGCCCGACATTTCCATTTCCGGATTCGGTGCTTCCGGGATTTTGCGGAAATTGCAGTCGGTCATGTATTCGATTTCGTCGTAGTCATAGAAAATCACCCGTCCGAAGCGCGTCATGCCGAAATTTTTGTACAGCATATCGCCGGGAAAGATGTTGGCCGATGCGAGTTCTTTCAGCGCGAAGCCGTAGTCGATGACTGCCGCCGCTTTTTCTTCCGGCGAAGCCTTCTGCATAAACAGGTTTAACGGTGTGAGGCGGTATTCGATATAGGCGTGTTTGATGATGACCATATCGTCGGTTTCCTCGATTTGGCTCGGTGCCAAGGTGCGCATTTCGTTGAGGAAGGCTTCGTCGCAGCGTACTTTGGGCAGGGGAATGTCGGAAAATTCCAGCGTATCGGCCATCCTGCCGACGCGGTCGTGCTTTTTCACCAGCAGGTATTTCTGCTGTACATATTCGCGGTCAAAGTCTTTGTTTGGCCCGAAGGTGTCTTTAATTACTTTGAACACATAGGGGAAGGAGGGCAGGGTAAACACGCTCATCACCAAGCCTTTGATGCCGGGCGCGAGGATGAATTTGTCGTCGGAATAGCGCAGGTGCTGTGTGAACTCGCGCCAGAAAATGTTTTTCCCCTGTTTGTGCAGGCCGAGTAGGGTGTAAAAATCGCCGTCTGAGCGCATCGGCAGCATTTCGCGCAGGAAGCGCACATAGCCGCTGGGAACAGGCATGTCCACTAGGAAATAGGCGCGGGCGAAAGAGAAGAGTACGGAAATCTGTTTCGGGTCAAACAGCGCGGCATCGATTTTCAGACGGCCTTCGGTGTCGTGTACCACCGCCAGTGCAAAGGGATGCCTGCTGCTGCCGTTGACAATCTGCCCGAAGATATAGGCCGATTTGTTGCGGTAAAAAGCCGAATTCAACACTTGAACGTGCAGGTTCAGCTCGCGCGGCGGCCATTCCTTGCCGAAATGCCGGCGCGCCGCACGCAGGATGTCGGCCACGTCGGCGGCGGCGTGGGCAAACGGCACCTGCCAGCCGAAATGCCGCAATATCCGTTGCAGGCAGCCGCGCAAACCGGCATTGGCAGGGTAGAAAGTGCAGAATACGGGTGGGTCGGAGTCGATAAATTCCGTGCTGGCGGCCGGTTTGACGAAGATAAACCGATTGTTGAAATATTCTTTGGCCAACACTTTGGTGGATACGGAATTGAAAAATGTTTCCGCCAGTTCGGGCTGTTTGTGATCCACCAAGAGGGCGATGTATTCTTTTTTGGCCTCCGCCCACAATTGGTCGGACGAGCCGCCTTCCAGACGTTCGGTCAAAATGTCGGCCGCTTCCGACACGCGGCGGTCGTACATTTGGATGCGGTAGGCCACCAAATCCTGTATGCCTTTCCAGTCGCGCCGTTCAAACAGGGCTTTGGCTTGGGCGGATTTTTCGCGGAACAGGCGGTAGTGCTTGTCGAATCCGGCCAACATGGTTTCGGCAATTTCGCGGGCAGACGGGGTGTTTGCCATTTTTTTCATTGTAGTTTCTCCTTTATAGCTATAGCGGCTTCAGTTTCAAACAGGGCAAGGCGGAAGCGTGCGGGAATGATGTTTTAAAGCGCAGAAACGCATCAATTAAGCCGCTCCGTACTGTTTGCGGCAGACTATTCGGCATTAACGCCGTTTAATCCGCCATATATTTGTAGTTTTATGTAACCTTATGTTACTTTGGATAAAAAAGCAAGCAGGCCGTCTGAAAATTTCAGACGGCCTGCTTGCAGGGGAAAGATTTGACTATTGCCCGCTGATGGCTGATGCGGATTCGGCTACCGGCCCGTTCGGCGTGGTAACCGCTTCGTCGGGCAAGGGTAGGGCGGGTAAAGATTGATCGGCGGCGGGATGCGGCTGAACCACGTCGGTCTCGAAAGGTCGGTCCTGACCTTGTTCCACCACTTTGGTGCTGCAACCTTTAAACGCCATGACAGCCAATACTACCGCCAGCAGCAATACCGGCAGGCTTCCGACAATTGATGATTTGCCCGATACGGCAGGCAGTCCGTCATCCGATAATTGCAAGGAAGCGGCATGGTCGGACAGCTTATGGGCAACGGCTGATACGGCGGCAACATTGCTGATGCCCAAAGCCGAAAGCAGTCCGCCGTTCAGATTTTCCGCCAGATGATCGGATTGACCGGCCAGCAATTTCAAAAAGTCGGACAGGCTGCCGCTGCTGCGGCCCAAATGCGACAAAACCAAAGGCAGTGCCATGGCCAGCAGGCGGGCGGCAGACGCTTTGGCAATCCCGCTCTGCCGTGCCAATTCGGCAGCCGCATCGGCGGCGTTACCGTCAAACACGGCAGGCAGCAGACTGTTGCCCAAATCAATCAGGCGTTCGGATTGTGCCTGAACTTCGTCCGCAGACAGGCCGCTTTCCGCGCCGGCCTGCCGGTAAAGGGCGGACGCATAATCGGGATTGCCGGCCGTGCTCTTCAATACGCCGGCCAAAACGGCGGGTAAAACCAATTTTGCCGCCTGCGTACCCGTTTCGGCGTTTTCGCCGGCGGCGGTCAAAAATCGGCTGAGGACGGGGACGAGTTCTTCTTGCAGCAAGGTGCCGAAGCGGGTAGTCATGGCGGGGTTCCTTGTATTTGTGCATTCAAAATGTTTTCAGACGGCTTGGCCGTCTGAAAAGACGGTTCGGAAGGAGGGTCCGAACCGGGCACATTGTAGCTTAAAGATAGGGGTTATGCTGTTTTTCGTAGCCGACCGTCGTCATCCTGCCGTGTCCGGTAACGATTTGGGTGTCTTCAGGCAGAGTGAAGATTTTTTCGCGGATGTTGCGGATTAAGTCGTCGTGGTTGCTGCGTTCGAAATCGGTGCGCCCCACGCTTTCATAGAAAATCACGTCGCCCGCCACCAACAAGTCGGCCTCGGCGCAGTAGAAAACGATATGGCCGGGCGTATGCCCCGGGATATGCAGCACTTTGAAGGCATATCGGCCGACTTTCAATTCATCGCCTTCTTCTAGCCAGCGCGTCGGCATAAAGGGTTTGGTTGGCGGGAAATTGTATTGTTTGGTGATTTCGGTGAGGTTCGCCAGCAGGAAGCGGTCTGCTTCGTGCGGACCCAAAACTTCGATTTTCGGATTGCCCGCCGTCATTTCCGCCACGCCGCCGACATGGTCGAGATGGCCGTGTGTCAGCCAAATCGCCTTCACGTGCAAACCGCGTTTTTCCGCTTCTTCCAACAGGCGCGGAACGTTGCCGCCGACATCGGTAAAAACCGCTTCGTTGGTTTCGTCGTCCCACATCAGTGTGCTGTTCTGGCGGAACAGGGTAACCGCAATAATTTCAACATGTAGCGACATCGTTTTCCTTAAGATATTTATTTTGAATAACTGGCTGTACCAAGATAATGAATTATATGTGATAATCCCGACCAAACCAATCACTTGGGCAAAACAGTCATGAAAAACCCTATTTTTTGTGTGCTTTTTTCCATAACCGCCTCTGCTTGGGCCGCACCGCCGCTGATGTTGGCAGAAGAATATAGCAACCAAAACGTGCAGGGCTGGGCGGCCAGCGAGAAATTGGACGGCGTACGCGCCTATTGGGACGGCAAAAAGCTGATCAGCCGCCAAGGTTATGCCTTCACACCGCCGCCGGGGTTTACCCGCAATTTTCCGTCCTATCCGCTGGATGGCGAGCTTTACAGTTCGCGTGGGCAATTTGAGCGGATTTCCGCCGCCACACGTTCGGCCGACGGAGATTGGGGCGGCATCAAGTTATACGTTTTCGACTTGCCGAAAGCAGAGGGGAACCTTTACCAAAGGCTGGCCGTATTGGAAGGCCGTCTGAAAAAATATCCGGCGAACATCGTCGTTGTCAAACAAACGCCGGTCAAAAATATTGAAGAAGCGCGTGCGATGATGGAAAAAATCGTGAAGGCGGGAGGAGAGGGCGTGATTTTGCGCGATCCGCAACAGCCGTACCGCGCAGGCCGCAGCAGCGGTTATCTGAAACTGAAACCGCAGCAGGATGCCGAATGTACGGTAACGCGCCATTACGAAGGCAAAGGGAAATATGCGGGCAAACTCGGCGCGGTCGGCTGCCGCAACGAGTTGGGCGAATTCCGTATCGGAAGCGGGTTTAAAGATGCCGAGCGTGCCAACCCGCCGCCGGTCGGCTCGGTCATTACCTACCGTTACCGAGGTTTCACGCAAAAGGGCAAACCCCGTTTCGCCACCTTCCTGCGTATCCGCAAAGACAAATAAAAAAGCATCAAGGCCGTCTGAAAAACCGGAAAACGGCTTTTCAGACGGCCTTTCAATACAAAATGGCCCGACGGATCAGCGGCAAACGGTTTCTTCCACCGTTTTGTCCAATTCGCCGACACAAGTCCAAGACAGGCCGCCGTTTTCACGGGTAGAGAACAACATAATCTGTGCGGACAGACCGTAAATATTCGGTTTCGGCGTGATGACGATATTGCCTTGCTTGATTTCAATCCGCTGCCAATAGCGCAGGCTGGGATCGTCTTCCCCGGCTTCTTCATGGGTTTCATTGATTTCGTCTAATGGCGTGCCTGCATTCAAGGCTTCTTCCACCCGTTGCTGGGCAGACAAAATCGGCACGGCTGCCGGCGGAATCACAGGAGGGAGCGGTTTGATGTTTTTCGCCGGAACGGCAGCGGCCTGGTTTTCCGAACTGCGCGGCTGCGGTGCGGCGGGTTTGGCCTGAACGGCCGAAGCGGCTTGTTCGGCCGGCGCGGCGGCCTCCTGCGGCCACAGCGATTTGCCTTCCGGCATGCCGGCCCAAATGCCGATCAACATCATCGCCGTGCCCAAACCGCTGTAACCCAGCACCAGCCCTGTTAAGGCCATCCCCTTGCCGCCGACTTTCAACCGCTTGTTTTTGGCGTAGGCGATATGGCCGGTGAGGATGGCGGCCAGTGCGGCGACAATGGGCAACAGCGTCCACGCCAGCAGCCCGCAAACCAAACTGACCGGTGCCAGGATGTTTTGATTTTTGCCCGAAGCGGCAGAAGATGAGGTTTTCGGAGTCATGGCTGACCACGCACTGTTCATAACGGATTATTGGGAAACGACATTATACCCGCTTTTGATTATCTTACCGCAACCGTATCTTCAGGCCGTCTGAAAATATCCATCCGTACCACAACGCATGACGGGACAGGTTTTCTGCCGCCATGCATAAAACCTTGACAGGCACGCGCCAGGCCCTACAATGCCGCAGCCTTTTTGGAAAACCGATATGAAACTGATAATTCTCGACCGCGACGGCGTCATCAACCAAGACCGGGACGACTTTGTAAAGTCGGCCGACGAATGGGTTCCCCTGACCGGCAGCATGGATGCTGTCGCCTTCCTCTCCGAGGCGGGCTATACCGTGGCCGTGGCCACCAATCAGTCCGGCATCGGGCGCGGCCTGTTCACCATGCAGGAGCTGACCGAAATGCACAACAAAATGCACAAAATGGTTCAGCAGGCGGGCGGCGTGATAGACGGCGTTTGGTTCTGCCCGCACACCGCCGCCGCCGACTGCGGCTGCCGCAAGCCGAAAAGCGGCATGGTGTTGGACATTCTCGACCGTTTCAACGCCAAAGCCGAAAACACCTATATGGTGGGCGACAGCCTGCGCGATTTGCAGGCCGTGGCCGGGGCGGGCGGCAAACCCGTGCTGGTGCTGACCGGTAAAGGAAAGAAAACGTTGGCGGAACACGCCGCCGAACTGCCCGAAGGCACGCAGGTTTTCGACGACCTGATGGCGTTTTCGCAATACCTGATGGGACAGGACGAAGCCGAAACGGAGGCAGGCCATGCTGTTGTTGCGTAACCTTATCTACTGGCTGATATTGGTGGTCAGCCTGATTACCATGTTCCCCTTCATCCTATTGGCTGCAGTCGTTCCCAACGGCGCGCACACGGTAGCCCGGCAGTGGGTGAAAATCCTGATGTGGTCGCTGAAAAACATTGTCGGTTTGAAATACCGGCTGGTCGGTGCGGAGAACATCCCCGACAAACCGTCCATCATCTGCGCCAAACACCAAAGCGGCTGGGAAACGCTCGCCCTGCAGGAAATTTTCCCGCCGCAGGTATTCGTGGCCAAGCGCGAACTGTTTAAAATCCCCTTCTTCGGCTGGGGGCTGAAAATCGTCAAAACCATAGGCATCGAACGCGGCAGCGCGCAGGCCAACGCCCAATTGGCCAAACAGGGCAGGGAGCGGCGCGACGAAGGCTATTGGATTACCATTTTTCCCGAAGGCACGCGGGTCGCACCGGGCAGCAAGGGACGTTACAAAAGCGGCGCGGCGCGGATGGCGAAGCTGTTTGAAATGGACATTGTCCCCGTCGCCCTCAACAGCGGAGAATTTTGGCCGAAAGATTCGTTTTTGAAATACCCCGGGACGGTGGACGTCATCATCGGCCCCGTCATCCGCCATGAAGACGGCAGCGAGGCCGAACTGACCGCCCGCTGCGAAGAGTGGATTGAAACGCAGCAGCAGCACATTAACGGCAAAGGCCCGCGTGCCGCCGCGAACCATCATTGACGGCAGGATTCCGTTTCTCCCGATTCGTCAAAGGCCGTCTGAAAACGAAGTTTCCGAAGGAAGCCGAGTTTTCAGACGGCCTTTTGCTTTCTTGCCGACAGGCTTTCCACCTACATCAGCACCACGTCGAACTGCTCCTGCGTATAACTGTTTTCCACCGCCAGCGACACCGGTTTGCCGATAAAGTCGATCAGCATCGCCAGCGACTGCGACTCTTCGTCCAAAAACAAATCAATCACTTCCGGCGAGGCGAGAATGCGGAACTGGCGCACGTCGAAGCGGCGGCTTTCGCGTACGATTTCGCGCTGGATTTCATAGCAGACGGTTTGCGGGGTTTTCAGACGGCCTCTGCCTTGACAGGCGGGGCAGGGTTCGCACAATACATGGCTGAGGTTTTCGCGCGTGCGTTTGCGCGTCAGCTCTACCAGGCCGAGGCTGGTGAAGCCGTTGAGGGTAACGCGGGTGCGGTCGAAGCTGAGGGCTTTGGCCAGTTCCTGCAGCACGGCTTCGCGGTGCACGTCGGAAGACATGTCGATAAAGTCGATGATGATGATGCCGCCCAAATTGCGCAGGCGCAGTTCGCGCGCGATGGCGTGGCAGGCTTCGAGGTTGGTTTTGAAAATGGTTTCGTCGAAATTGCGCGCACCGACGAAGCCGCCGGTGTTCACGTCTATCGTCGTCATGGCTTCGGTGGCTTCTATGATCAGGTAGCTGCCGAAATTGAGATTGACGCGCGGCTGGAGGGCGCGGTTGATTTCGGCCTCGACGTTGTGGGTTTCAAACAGCGGCCGCTCGCCGGTGAAGAGCTTGATTTTTTCCGCCGCGCCTTGAACGTATTGGGTGGCGAAATGCTGCATTTTGGCGAAGTTTTCTTTTGAATCGACCAGGATTTCGCGCGTGTTGTCGCTGAACATGTCGCGCAGTACGCGCAGGCTGAGGGGCAAATCCTGATACAGCAGGCTTTCCGCCGGACAGGTTTTGGCCTGTTGGCGGATGTTGGCCCACACTTTGGTCAGGTAGTCGATGTCGGCCTGCAGTTCGGCATCGCAGGCGGTTTCCGCGCTGGTGCGGATGATGTAGCCGTGCGCGGCATCCGGCGGCAGCAGGTTTTGCAGGCGGTCGCGCAGGTTGTGGCGGTCTTCGTGGTCTTCGATGCGTTGGGAAACGCCGATGTGTTCCTCCTGCGGCAGGTGGACGAGGAAGCGTCCGGCCAGCGAAATTTGGGTGGAAAGCCGCGCCCCTTTGCTGTTGATCGGGTCTTTGATGACCTGCACCAGCACGGTCTGCCCTTCGAACAGCATGTGTTCGATGCGCTGGGTTTCGTCGGGGTTTTGCCGCTGTTCCAAGACGTCGACGATGTGCAGGAAGGCCGCGCGTTCCAAGCCGATATCGATAAACGCGCTCTGCATCCCGGGCAGGACGCGCCGCACCACGCCCAGATAAATGTTGCCCACCAGGCCGTGTCCGGAATTGCGCTCGATGTGCAGTTCACAGATGTTGTTTTCTTCGAGCACGGCCACGCGCGTTTCCTGCGGCGTGATATTGACCAACACGGTTTCCGGCGGTCGGACGATGTCTTTATGGAGGGGGATGCTGGGTAACATAATCGGCTTTCGGATTTCAAGCACGCCATGATACAGAAAGCAGAGGCCGTCTGAAAAGTTTATGTGCGGTGAGGAGGGTGTTTTGTTTCCGCCGAAACCCGGTGTTCCGGCGAAAACTTCGTTTTAACTTCGTTGAAGCTACGCTTTTAGCCAGCCTTCCCCACCGCCCGCTGCACCCCGAAAATCGAAGCCAGCACCAACACAAAGCCTGCCATCGATTTCGCGTCCATGCCCTGGCCGAGGAACAGCCAGCCCAGCACGAAGGCGCAGACGGGGCTGAGTAATCCCAGCGACGACACGGCGGCGGGCGGTAGTTTGGCGAGGCCGTCGAACCACAGCACATAAGCCAGCACCGCGCCGAACAGGCACAGATACAGGTAGCCGCCGAGGTTGGCCGCGCTTAACGCTTCCAGCGGCGGTTCGGCCAATAGGGCGACGGGCAGCAGACACAGTCCGCCGATAAACAACTGCCAGCCGGTGAACGCCAACACGGGCAGCGAAGTGCGGTGGTGTTTCGACAAATACACACCCAAGGCCATCGCCGCCGCACCCGCCAGTGCCGCCAAAATGCCCAGCGTGTCATAGCGCGCCTACGGCGACAGCACCAACAGCGCAATCCCTGCCACGCCCGCCGCCGCCCAGCCCCAAGCCGCTTTCGGCGGCATGGTTTTGCCGATTAACCAAGTGAACACCAGCACCATCAGCGTCTGCGTGGAACTCAGCACCGCCGCCAAACCGCCCGGCAAACGGTACGCCGCCACAAACAGCATGGCCTGAAAAAAGCCGATGTTCAGAAAACCGAGCAAAACAACCGTCGCCCATTCGTCCCGTTTGGGTATCCGCCGCGTCCACGCCAACAGCAAAAGCCCGGCGGGCAACACGCGAAAAAGTGCAGCGGTGAACGGGCGGTTCGGCGGCAGAAATTCGGTGGTTACGAGATAGGTGCTACCCCAAATCAGTGGGGCAAGCGCGGTGGTGAGAATGGCGGCGGTGCGGTTGGGCATGGGGATTCCTTGTGTGCAGCGTTTTAGCTTCGCAGAAACTCGGCTTCCTTCGGAAACTTCGTTTTCAGACGGCCTGTAGGATTTTGCCGACGATTTCCCCCGTTTCACCCGACAGGCCTTCGGTGCCGTTGATGCGGCGCAGCTGTTCCGCCATCAGGTTGCGGCGGACGGGCTCGAGGCGGCGGCAGATGTTGAAGGCGTGCGCCAGCCGCGCGGCCAGCGACGGGTTGAAGCGGTCGGCTTCGAGGATTTTGTCGGCCAAGAAGCGGTAGCCTGAGCCGTCGGCGGCATGGAAATGAGGGACGTTGCGGCTGAATGTGCCGAGCAGGGCGCGGGCTTTGTTGGGGTTTTGCAGGTTGAACGCGGGGTGTTGCAGGGCGGCCTGTATCTGCTGCGGGGTGTCGGCGCGTCGGGACGATGCTGTCAGGGCGAAGTATTTGTCCATCACCAGCGGGTCGTCGGCGAATTTTTCGGCAAATTGCGCCAGCAGGCGGTCGCGTTCGGGACGGTCAATATGGTTGACGGCGCTGAGTATGCCCCATTCGTGGGTCATGTTTTGCGCCATTTCGCCGTATTTTTCGGCTACGGCGGCGATGTGCGCGGGGTCGGCGCGCAGGATGTAGGCGCGGCAGGTGTTGCGCAGGGCGCGCCAGCCGGCCAAATCGGGGCTGTATTCGTAACGCGTTTCGGCGGGTGCGGCCTGCTCTTGGGCGGCGGCTTCACGGTTCAGGCTGCGGAATTGCGGCAGGAAGCGGGCGGCGATAGTGTCGAGCAGGGCTTCGCGCGCACGGTGGACGAGCAGGGGATCGATGTCGTCGTCTTCCGCCCACAGGTCGGCTTCGGGCGGCAGTTGCAGCAGCAGGGACTGGAAGGCGGGGTTGAAGTCAGCGTTTAAGACGTATTCGAGTGCCTGCATGAGTGCGGGGTGTTCCGGCGCGGGCAGGCCGTCTGAAAGTGCGGTTTGGTTGGCGCGGACGGCGCGGCGGTACAGGGTTTGGGCGGCCTCCCATTTGGCGAAGGGGTCGTCGTCGGCGGAAAGGAGGATGCCAAGTTCGTGGTCGGTGTAGGGGTAGTTCAGGATGACGGGTGCGGAAAAGCCACGCAGCAGGGACGGTACGGCGGGGCGGTTTGCGCCGTAGAGCGTGATTTGCTGTTCGGCGGCGGTAATGTGCAGCACGGCTTCGGTTTGCGGTGCGCCGTCCAGTGTCAGGCGGAAGGGGATTTTTTCGCCGAAGCTGTCTTCTTCGGGGCTGAACAGGGCGACGGCCAGGGGCATGAACATGGGCTGTTTGTCGGCCATGTCGGGGGTGGGCGGGATGCTTTGTCTGATGTTCAGGACGTAGTCGCCTTGGTCGTTCAGACGGCCTGTGATGTCGAGCGCGGGCGTGCCCGCCTGGCTGTACCACAGGGCGAATTGTTTGAAATCGAAGCCGTTGGCATCGGCCATGGCGGCGCGGAAGTCGTCGCAGGTAACGGCTTGGCCGTCGTGGCGTTCGAAATAGAGCTTCATACCTTTTTGGAAGCCTTCTTCTCCTAGGAAGGTGCGGTACATGCGGACGACTTCCGCACCTTTTTCGTACACGGTCATGGTGTAGAAGTTGTTCATGTCTTCGTAGCTGGCGGGGCGGACGGGGTGGGCGGTGGGGCCTGCGTCTTCGGGGAACTGGTGGGCGCGCAGCAGGGCGACGTTTTCGATGCGGCAGACGGCGGCGTTGGCGCGGTCGGCGGAAAATTCCTGGTCGCGGAAGACGGTCAGCCCTTCTTTGAGCGAGAGCTGGAACCAGTCGCGGCAGGTAACGCGGTTGCCCGTCCAGTTGTGGAAATATTCGTGGGCGATGACGGCTTCGACGCGGGCGAAGTCGGCATCGGTGGCGGTGCGGGAGTCGGCCAGCACGCAGGATGTGTTGAAGATGTTCAGGCCTTTGTTTTCCATCGCGCCCATGTTGAAGTCGCCCACGGCCACGACCATGTAGATGTCCAGGTCGTATTCCAGCCCGAAGCGGGTTTCGTCCCATTTCATGGCGTTTTTCAGGGCTTCTATGGCAAAGGCGGTTTTGCCCGCGTCTTCTTTGCGGGTGTAGAAGGCGATGGCGACTTCGCGGCCGCTGCGGGTGGTAAAGGTGTCGCGGCTGACGGCCAAATCGCCCGCCACGAGTGCGAACAGGTAGCTCGGTTTTTTAAACGGGTCGTGCCATTTCGCCCAGTGGCGGCCGTCTGAAAGCTCGCCGCCGCCTATCCGGTTGCCGTTGGAGAGCAGGACGGGATAACGCGCTTTGTCGGCGGTGATGGTGGTGGTGAAGACGGCCATCACGTCGGGGCGGTCGGGATAGTAGGTGATTTTGCGGAAGCCTTCGGGTTCGCATTGGGTGTAAAGGTTGCCGCCGCTTTCGTACAGCCCCATCAGGGTTTTGTTTTCAGACGGCCTGACCCGGGTGGCGGTTGTCAGCATGAAGGGGACTGACGGCGGGTTGGCGATGGTCAGCCTGCCGTTTTTTTCGTCCAATTCATATTGCACCGCTTCGCCGTCCAGCGCAACCGACAGCAGTTCGGCCGAACCGTCCAGCACCAGCGGTTCGCCCGCGCGCTGCGGCAGGAAGCGCACGGCGGCGGTGATGTCGGTGTGGCTGTCGTAAATGTCGAAAGACAGATCGGTTTGCGATACCAAATAGGCGGGTGCTTGATAGTCTTTGAGATGGTGTACGGTTTTTTCGGTCATTTTGTTTATCCTGAGTGTGAAGGGGCAATAACGGTGCAGCGGCCGACTGTGTGGCCGCCGCTCATAAAGTCGAAGGCGAAACCCGGCTGCAATAATTCGTGCGGTACGGATTCTACGAGGAAATAAACCTTTTCGGCCATACTCTCGCCGGACGGCAGCGCGGGCGGTGTGTCGGAAAACTCCGGCACGACGCTCCAGCCTCTTTTGATTGAATAGTTTTACCGTTACTCAGCAGGTCTGCGTAGTTGGGCAAAGCCTGCACCGCCAACATCGGAGATTCATCGTCTTGTGTCGCTTTGAAATGGGGCGGCAGGTTGAGTGTTACCTTCGGTTGTGGTTTGGAGGGATGTGCGGTTTTCAGACGGCCCGAACGCCTGTCGCCAATAAACTGTTCCCGCACACGCCGCCAAAACGAGCAGTACGCCCAACCCGAGCCGGCTGCCGCCCTCCAACGGAGAATCAGTAAAAACGTTGCGGTAAAACACATAGCCCGTCAGCGGGACGGCGAACGCCAGTACTATCAAAACCAGCCAGAACATCAGCCAAAACAAAATGTTTCCGTATAACGGCAGGATGGCTCCCGTTTTCAGGGAACTCATTTGCACGCCAAAAAACAGGTTGAACGCACCCAGCAGTAACAGCATGCCCACCGTATGGCACAGTACGGGCAGGATGTTTTTTACCACCGCCATAAGCGACATCAGGACGGCGCGTAACGGCGGGATGCCGTGCAGTATCATCAGCGGCAGCGGCACAATCCATAATGCAAATACGCCGGCCAAGGTCAACATCATCATCAGGACGACGGGCCAATCCGAAGGATGCATACCCGCACGGGTCATGATTGTTAAGCCGTAAACTGCCGCAGTCATCGGCACGCAGCCCAGCAGCATCAGCTTGATAATCGGCCAAAACGACCCATTGAAGCCGTCGAATACCTGCCATATCGAACAATTTCCCCGTTCCGCCAGCGAAGCCACCGCCGACATCAATCCGCCCGCGAACAGCAGCGGCAGAGAACAGATGAATACAATCACGGCAAACACCAGAGCCGCCAGTACATACTGTCCGAGCTGGAAATGAGCCGCGCCACCGAAGATTGGTGCAAGTATCGACAAGCCCGTTCCCATTGCCGCTACGGCAACCACGCCCGCTACGATGGCCAGTACATAGCCGATGAGCAATACGGGCATTATCATCATAAACGGCACAATGCCGCGCATTAAAAGCAGGACAGCCTGAATAGGCCAGCCCAACCCGGACCAGGGCGCGCGCATGGCGGAAGTTTCAAGTAGAAAAATAGGTTTATACGGATGATACATAAAATGACCTCGCAATTTTAGGGTTGCCAAATATTATGGGATTTTGTTGTTTTTTCATAGGTTATTATGGATAGCGTCGAAGTTGATCGGGCTTTCAGACGGCCTCTTTAGGCCGTCTGAAAACCAACCAGCCGTTTAGGCACAACAGCAGCAGGCCGGCCCAAATCAGGCCGTAAGTGATGTAGGCCGAATCGGCCACCGGCGTGTGCAGTACGAACACTGCCGCCAAAAACAGCAGAGCGGGTTCGGCATAGCTCAACATGCCGAACAGGCTGACCGGCAGCAGCTGCCCCGATTTCAAATTGGCCGACATGGCCAGCGCGCTGAACAGTCCCAGCAGCGGCAGCAGCAGCCAGTAGCGCGGCTCCTGCCACACCACCGCCAACGATTCGTGCCGCCACAGCAGGTATGCGGCGGCAAAGGGCAGAATCAGGGTCAAATCCAGCGTCAGCCCCCTGAAGGGCGGGAACATTCATTTTGCGGCGGCCTAAATAATAAACGGGATACATGCCGCACACCCACAGCGTTGTCCACGAAAAAGAACGCACGGTCCGGATTTCGTGCGCCACGCCGGCCGCCGCCAATATCAGCGCGGCCAGCTGGAGGCGGTTCGGCCGCTCTTTCAGCCACAGCATCCCCGCCAGCATCATCACCAGCGGGAACAGGAAATAGCCCGTGGCCACATTCACCCCTTCGCCGTTCACCGGCGCCCACATAAACAGCCAAAACTGGCTGCCGATATTGGCGGTGCCGATTGCAAACCACAGCCTGTCGCGCCGAGTGCCCAGCCGTTCGCGCACAAAACGACCAAGCGCGGGCAGGCCGATGGAATACAGCGTCATCAGCCATATCCCCGCCGCCATGGTCAGCATCCGCAGGGCGAACACGTCCGTGCCGCCCAAGGGTTTCATCCAATGGCTGAACAGGTAGAGTACGCCGAATAAGAGTTGGGAAAACAGGCACAGCAGGATGCCTTTGGATAACGGGGTCATGGGTTGCAAATCGCTTTCGTTGAAAAGCCGCGAGGATACAGGCCGTCTGAAACCGCAGCCTGATTGTTATGATTTCGGGCTTTTCCGCTATGTTGCCAAACCCAACATTTGGCAAGAGATTTAATCATGTTGTTGGGTCGCGACCCAACCTACCCGCTTGATTTATTGTTTCAGACGGCCTTTTACCGAATCGTTTTGCTGTAAATATATTGCAGCCCCTTTGTGCCCATAAAGGTTCGCCCCGTATCGGCAAATCCGCAGCTTTGGTACAGGCCGATGGCGGCGCGGTTGGCGTGGTGTACGCCGAACACGATTTCGTCGCAGTCGGGCAATATGCTGCGGATGAGCGGCGCCAATTTATCGTCAGCCAGCGCCGCGCGGGCGCAGCCTTGACCCTGATCTGCGGGGTTGACCGACATCGAGCGCAGCAATACGGCGCGGGGGTTGGTGCTGTAAGTAAGGCGGTCGCTGCCTTTATCAAGGATGAAAAATCCGATGGGGCGGTTTTGGCACAAAATGGTTACGGCCAAACAGTCGGGCGCGGCGAACCGGCCGTTTTGCAGCCGCTCTTGGGGCGAAACCGAGTATTGTGCTTGCTCTCCGTGCAGACGGTAGTCCAAATCGGCGGCGTGTGCGGGGTCGTACGGCACAAGGGTAACGGTTTGGGGCATGGCGTGTTTTCCTGTTTGGCGGGCACTTGGCTTGTTTTCAGGCTGCTTTGAGGCCGTCTGAAAGCAAGGTGTCGGATACAAGTATCCGACTTGCGGCTGTTGCAATAAAGGCAGCCTGAAAACCGCAAAAGCCGTTTTATAGTGGATTAACTTTAAACCAGTACGGCG
>NZ_KV790755.1:61830-81513 GCF_001807735.1 Neisseria sp. HMSC31F04
TGTCCTGATTTAAAGTTAATCCACTATATTTTACCGCCGTATTGTTTCAGACGGCCTTTTTGACATTTCTTCACAATCCCGTTATTCTGCCGCTTTACATGCCGAAGCATCAAACCAACCATGTCCCCACATCCCCTGCGCCGCGCCGTGTATGCCGGCAGTTTCGATCCGCCCACCAACGGCCATTTATGGATGATACGCGAGGCGCAAGCCCTGTTTGACGAGTTGATTGTCGCCATCGGCAGCAATCCCGACAAAAAAGCCACCTACACCGTGGCCGAACGCCGCCGGATGCTGGAAGACATCACCGCATCCTTCCCCAATGTCCGCATCGATTCCTTTGAAAACCGTTTCCTGGTCGATTATGCCCACAGCGTCAAGGCGGGCTACATCGTGCGCGGCATCCGCAGCGCGTCGGACTACGAATACGAGCGCACCATCCGCTACATCAATTCCGATTTGCAGCCGGAAGTATCTACCGTGCTGCTGATTCCGCCGCGCGAGTTTGCCGAAGTGTCGTCCACTTTGGTGAAAGGGCTGGTCGGGCCGGAGGGTTGGCGCGACATCATCCGCCGTTATGTACCCGACGCGGTGTACGAAAAAATTTTGAAAGACCATAAAAACATCGGTTGAAACCGCCATGCCGCCTTTGTCGTACCGGGAGGCCGTCTGAAAACCCCTGCGGCATTTTCAGACGGCCTCTTGTTTGAACGGGCGCGGAAAAAGGAGAAATCACACATGGATATACACACGCTGACCGAACTCGACCGCAGCCATATCTGGCATCCGTATTCCTCCACCGCCGATCCCGCGCCGGTTTATCCGGTCGAGCGGGCCGACGGGGTAACGATTACCCTGAAAGACGGCCGGCGGCTGCTTGACGGCATGTCGTCGTGGTGGGCGGCGGTACACGGCTACAACCATCCGCGTCTGAATCGCGCCGCCGTCCTCCAGCTTGAAAAGATGAGCCATGTCATGTTCGGCGGTTTCACCCACGATGCGGCGGCAAGGCTGACGCAGACGCTGCTGGGTATCCTGCCTTCGGGTTTGGACACGGTGTTTTACGCCGACAGCGGTTCGGTGGCGGTGGAAGTGGCGATGAAGATGGCGGTGCAGTACCAGCACGCGCGCGGAGAAACGCAGCGCGGTAAGTTTGCTGCACTGCGGGCGGGCTATCACGGCGACACTTGGCACGCGATGTCGGTGTGCGACCCCGTTACCGGAATGCACAGCCTGTTTGCCGAGCGTCTGCCGGTGCAGTTTTTCCTGCCGCAGCCGCCGGTTAAATTCGGCGAGCCGTGGCGCGAAGAGGCGGTTGCGCCGTTGGCGGATTTGCTGGACAAACACGGCGGAGAAATCGCCGCGCTGATTGTGGAGCCTGTCGTGCAGGGGGCGGGCGGAATGTATTTTTACGCGCCCGAATATCTGAAGCGGGCGCAGGCCTTGTGCCGCGAACACGGCGTGCTGTTGATTTTCGACGAAATCGCCACCGGTTTCGGGCGCACGGGTAAGCTGTTTGCCTGCGAACACGCAGACGTCGTGCCCGACATTATGTGTCTGGGCAAAGCCCTGACCGGCGGCTACCTCACGCTTTCCGCCGCGGTCACGCACAAAAATATCGCCGACACCGTCAGCAACGGCGCGGCGGGCTGCTTTATGCACGGGCCGACGTTTATGGCCAACCCGCTGGCCTGCGCCGTGGCCGACGAATCGGTCAGGCTGCTGCTGGAGGGCGGCTGGCGTGAAAATGTGGCGCGGATTGAGGCGCAACTGCGCGAAACCCTTGCGCCCGCGCGCGACATTGCGGCAGTGAAAGAGGTGCGCGTGCTGGGTGCCATCGGCGTGGTCGAAATGCGGGAACCCGTAAACCTGCGCCGCCTCCAGCCCAAATTCGTCGAACGCGGCGTGTGGCTGCGGCCCTTCGGCAAACTGGTGTACACCATGCCGCCGTTTATCATGCAGCCGCATGAGTTGGACAAACTTTCAGACGGCCTCATTGCCGCATTGAGGGAAGAATATGGCGGATAAACTGTTTTCAGACGGCCTCCAAACCCGCAAGCAGGGCAAAATCCTGTTTGTCGGCGGCATCGATACAGACATCGGCAAAACCGTCGCCACCGGCTGGTTGGCGGCCAAGCTGATGCGGCAGGGTTTTTCCGTCATCACCCAGAAAATCGTACAAACCGGTTGCACGGGCATCTCCGACGACATCCTTGTCCACCGCCGCCTGCAAAACCTGCCGCTGCTGCCGGAAGACACCGACGGCACCACCTGCCCCTACCTGTTCGGCTATCCCTGCTCGCCCCATCTGGCCGCGCGCATGGCGGGCGCACATATCGACCCCGCCGTTATCAACCGCGCCACCGCCACACTTGCCGAACGTTACGATTACGTCCTGCTCGAAGGCGCGGGCGGGCTGGCCGTGCCGCTGGACGACACCCTGACCACGCTCGATTTCATCCGCGCCCAAGCTTATCCCGTCGTGCTGGTTACATCGGGCAGGCTCGGCAGCATCAACCACACCCTGTTGAGCCTGTCTGCCTGCCGGCAGCAGGGGATAGCCGTCGAAATGCTGATATACAACCGCTTTCCGCCGGCAGACCCGCTGATTGAACGGGAAACCGCCGAATACCTGCAACGCTACCTGCGGCAGCATTTCCCGCAAACCGCGTTTGAATACATGGACGGACAAAAACCATGAATTACTGCGACTTTGCCAACAACCTGCCCGAAGACAGCGACAATCCGAACAAACAGTATCATGCGGAACAATACGGTTTTCCGATTGAAGACGACAACGGACTGTTTGAGCGGCTGGTGTTGGAAATCAATCAGGCGGGCCTGAGCTGGACCTTGATTTTGAAGAAGCGGCAGGCGTTTCAGACGGCCTATAAAGGCTTCGACATCGATACCGTCGCCGCTTTCGGCGATGCCGACCGCGAACGGCTGCTTGCCGACGCAGGCATCGTCCGCAACCGTTTGAAAATCAACGCCGCCATTTACAACGCGCAACAAATCCGACGGATACGGCAGGAATGCGGTTCGTTCAAAAACTGGCTCGATATGCACCATCCGCGCACCAAAGAAGAATGGGTGGCGCTGTTTAAAAAACACTTCAAATTCATGGGCGGCGAAATCGTCGGCGAATTTCTGATGAGCACCGGCTACCTGCCCGGCGCGCACACCGAAGACTGCAAGGTTTATCGGGAAGTTTTGAAACGCAGGCCGAAATGGCTTGAGGCCGTCTGAAAAGTTTCAGACGGCCTTTTTGTCGTTAAAGCACCGGTTTTTTCAGACGGCCTTTATTCAACCGTAACCGATTTCGCCAGGTTACGCGGTTTGTCCACATCCGTGCCGCGTGCGAGGGCAGTGTGGTAGGACAGAAGCTGCACGGGGATGGTATGCACGATCGGCGAGAGTACGCCGACGTGGCGCGGGGCGCGGATGACGTGCACGCCGTCGGTGGCGTTGAAATTGCTGTCCAAATCGGCGAAGACGAATAGTTCGCCGCCGCGTGTGCCGACTTCCTGCATATTGGCTTTGACTTTGTCCAGCAAGCCATCGTTCGGTGCGATGACGACGACGGGCATGTTTTCATCCACCAATGCCAGCGGGCCGTGTTTCAATTCGCCTGCGGGATAGGCTTCGGCGTGGATGTAGGTGATTTCTTTCAGCTTCAACGCGCCTTCGAGGGCAATCGGGAAGTGGATGCCGCGACCTAGAAATAGTGCGCTGTTTTTCTTGGCGAATTTTTGCGCCCACGCGGCGATTTGCGGCTCAAGATTGAGGGCGTGTTGGATGCTGCCGGGCAGTTGGCGCAGCTCTTCGACGTATTCGCGTGCTTTTTCGGCGGAAACCAAACCGCGCTGTTTGCCCAGCGTTACCGCCAAGCCGAACAAAACAACCAGTTGCGTGGTGAACGCTTTGGTGGAGGCGACGCCGATTTCCGCGCCGGCTCGGGTGTACAGCACCAATTCGCTCTCGCGCGGCAGGGCGGATTCCATGACGTTGCAGATGGACAGGCTGTGTTTGTGTCCCAAAGACTGCGCGTATTTCAGGGCTTCCATCGTGTCCAAGGTTTCGCCGGATTGGGAAATGGTGATGACCAATTGTTTTGGATCGGCAATCACGTCGCGGTAGCGGTATTCGCTGGCGATTTCGACGTCGGTCGGGATTTTGGCGATGGACTCGAGCCAGTATTTGGCGGTCAGTGCGGCATAGTATGACGTGCCGCAGGCGAGAATTTTGATGCTGCGGATGTCGTCGAACACTTCGCGTGCGTTCGCGCCGAAGTTTTCAGGTTCGAAGCCGCCGTCAAGGAAGACTTCGGCGGTATCGGCGATGGCGCGCGGCTGTTCGTGGATTTCTTTTTGCATGAAGTGGCTGTATGGGCCCAACTCCAGCGAAGCGAGCGACAGTTCGGATACTTTGACGGTGCGTTGGGTTTCAGCACCGGTTTTGTCGATCAGTTTGTCGATGCCGTTCGCGCTTAGAAGGGCAATGTCGCCGTCTTCCAAATAGGCGATGCGGCGGGTAAAGGCGATGACGGCGGATACGTCGGAGGCGATGAAGGTTTCTTGATCGCCCAATGCCACCAAGAGCGGGCAGCCCATGCGCGCAACGACCATTTCTTCGGGTTTGTCCTGCGCCATCACGGCGATGGCGTACGCGCCGTGGAAACGGGCGGTGGCAGCGCGGACGGCTTCAAACAGTTTGCCGCCGTTTTGGGTGTATTCGTGATTGACGCTGTGGGCGATGACTTCGGTATCGGTTTGCGATTCGAAGGTGTAACCCAAGGCTTTGAGGCGTTCGCGTTCGGCTTCGAAGTTTTCGATGATGCCGTTGTGGACGACGGCAATCATGCCGCCGGAGATGTGGGGGTGGGCGTTGGGTTCGGTTACGCCGCCGTGGGTTGCCCAGCGGGTATGGCCGATGCCGATATGGCCGAACACGCCTTTTTCGCGCGCGGCGTCCTCCATCAGCTGCACGCGGCCGACGCGGCGCACGCGTTTGATTTTGCCGTCTGCGTTGACGGCGATACCCGACGAGTCGTAGCCTCGGTATTCAAGGCGTTTGAGACCGTCGGTCAGAAAATCGACTACATTGTGATTGGCGCGGATGGCGCCGACGATACCGCACATATAAGTTCCTTAGTATCAAAAGATTAACGAAATAACTGCCGTTCCGGCTCCCGGGGCGGCAGCGGTAAAAAGCCGTTTTACATCATCCGAACGGCGCGGATTTGGGTTTCAGACGGCCTCTTGATGGAAAGGCCGTCTGAAAAAAGATAGAAACCAGTTGACTTTATTTCTTATCGCCTTTTTCCGGACGCATCCAGCCTTCGATCACGGTTTGGCGGGCGCGGGCGAGGGCGAGTTTGTTGTCTTCGACGTTTCGGGTAATCGTGCTGCCTGCGCCTGTGGTTACTTTGTTGCCGAGGGTGACGGGGGCGACTAGGACGCAGTTGGAGCCGATGCGGACTTCGTCGCCGATGACGGTTTTGTATTTGTTCACGCCGTCGTAGTTGGCAATGATCGTGCCTGCGCCGAAGTTGGTCTTGCTGCCGACTTCGGCGTCGCCGATGTAGGTGAGGTGGTTGGCTTTGGTGCCTTTGCCGATGGCGGCGTTTTTGATTTCGACGAAGTTGCCGACGTGTACGTCGTCTGAAAGGCGGGCTTGCGGACGCAGGCGGGCGTAGGGGCCGATTTGGTTGTTTTGTCCGACTTCGCAGTCTTCGAGATGGGAGAAGGGGGCGATTTTGCTGTTTGCGCCGATTTTGGCGTTTTTGATGACGCAGTTTGCGCCGATTTCGACGTTGTCGCCGATTTCGATGTCGCCTTCGAGGACGACGTTGACGTCAATCACGACGTCTTGTCCGTGTTTCAGACGACCTCTTAAGTCGAAGCGAGCGGGGTCGCGCAGGGTGACGCCTGCTTTGAGCAATTCTTGCGCTTGTTCGGTTTGGAAGATGCGTTCGAGTTCGGCAAGCTGGAGTTTGTTGTTCACGCCGGCGGCGAGGTGGGAGGCGCGCACTTGGACGGGATGGACTTTGATGCCGTCGGCAACGGCTTTGGCGATGAGGTCGGTCAGGTAGTATTCGCCTTGGGCGTTGTTGCTGGAGAGGCTGCCCAGCCAGTTTTTGAGTTTGGCGTTGGGCAGGACGAGGATGCCTGTGTTGATTTCGCGGACGGCTTTTTGGGCGGCGTCGGCGTCTTTTTCTTCGACGATGGCGGTTACGCTGCCTTGGCTATCGCGGATGATGCGGCCCAAGCCTGTCGGGTCGGCGGGAACGTCGGTCAACAGACCGACTTCGCTGCCGGCGGCTTCGAGCAGGGTTTCGAGGGTGGCGGTGTCAATCAGGGGGACGTCGCCGTACAGTACCAGCGTGCGGCCTTCGGCGGCAAGGTGCGGCAGGGCGGTTTTGACGGCGTGGCCGGTGCCGAGTTGTTCGGTTTGTTCGACCCAGACGACGTCGCGTTTGACGGTGTCTAAAACTTGGTCTTTGCCGTGTCCGATGACGACGCAGATGTTTTGCGGATTCAGGGCGGCGGCGGTGTCGATAACGCGCTCGACCATGGGCTTGCCGCCGATTCGGTGCAGCACTTTGGGCATTTTGGAATACATGCGCGTGCCTTTGCCGGCGGCGAGGATGACGATGTTGAGGGGTGTGGCGGACATGGGTTTCTTTCGGCGGGGAGGGCGGTTTTTAAAATGGAAAAAGGCCGTCTGAAAAGGCGCTTGGCGCGTGCCTTGCGTTTTCAGACGGCCTTCTGCTTATTTGGGCTGGATTTTTTCCCAATGCGTGCCGCGTACTTCTTGTTCTTCGGCGGAGCGGGCAGGCAGGATGGCATGCTGTTCGGGGCGGTATTGGTTGTTGCGCATGTTGCGGGAGTAAGTGCCGTCTTCGTAGCTGACGGCGGTGCCGGTCGGGTATTTTTGGCGCAGGGCGGTTTGGCCTTGGCTGTTTTTATAGGTTTCCCAAGAGCAGCCGGTCAATACGGCCATGACGGTAAAGAGGGCGAAGTAGCGCATTTCGTTTTCCTTTCAGGTAAAACGCTATTTTAGCCGATTTGACGCAGACGGCATATACGGTACATTAAGGTGCGGCAAGGCCGTCTGAAATTTTCAGACGGCCTTTATTGTCAGCCGGAAACGGTTTCGGCGGCGGCCGGAGCGGTTTCAACGGCGGGCGTTGCCGGTGCGGGTGTCGGTGTTGGTGCGGGTGCGGCCGAAACGGACGGTGCGGCCGGCGGCAGGGCGGGCAGCAGCGGTTCGGGATTGACCGCTTTGCCGTTAATCCGCACTTCGAAGTGGAGTTTGACGCGCTCGGCATCGCTGCTGCCCATGGTGGCGATGGTGTCGCCCGCCCGCACGGTCTGGCCTTTTTTGACCAGCAGTTTGTCGTTGTGGGCGTAGGCGGTCAGCGTGCCAGGGTTGTGGCTGATGAGGATTAGGTTGCCGTAACCACGCACGCCGTTGCCGGCATACATGATTTTTCCGTCGGCCGCGGCTTTCACCGGGTCGCCCGGTTTGCCGTCAAAATCGATGCCTTTGTTGCGGCCGTCGTAGCGTGTCAGGACGGCGTTGTCGGACGGCAGGTTAAATTGCAGCCGTTTGTGCGGAACGGTCTGTTCGCCTGCGGTGCCCGCGCCGCCTTTGCCGCCGGCGTTTTGGCGCACGCGCAGCAGTTGTCCGACGGAGATTTTCGACGGGTCGGACAGGTTGTTCCATTTGGCCAGGACGGCGGGTGTTTGGTTGAAACGCATGGCGATGCGGTTCAGGGTATCGCCGCTTTGGACGCGGTAGTAGCCGTCGGGCGTGCCGGAGGGGTTGGAGGAGGCGCAGGCGGCCAGCAGTGAGACGGCGGCGGCGCAGGAGAGGGTTTTGAGCGGGGTGAATAATGTTTTCATGGGGGTAAGGATAGCAAAAGCGTCGGGCGTCGTGAATCGGGAAAGCACGGTGCGGGCGGTGCGGCGTTTTCAGACGGCCTGACAGGCGGGGCGGGGAAAACGCGCTTTTGTCGACGACGGCGGGATGTGCGCCGTTCGGGCCGTTCGGGCCGTGCGGTGCGGCTTTACTTTTTTTTACCCCGAAACGGGTGTCCCGCCGCGTTGAAATTGCGGGCGGCAGGCTGTATTTTGCCGTCTCGCGCAGGATGGATTGCGGTTACGGTTGTAGAGGAAAGGATACGGTTATGCGTTATTTCGGTTTCGGTTTGTTGGGTTTTGGCGTGTTGGAGGTGATGTCCGTCTTTTGGATGGCTGGGAGGATAGGCGGCGGCATGACTTTCGTGCTGATGGTGCTCAGCGCGATGGCCGGTGTGTTTATGCTGCACCGCATGGGTTTGTCGGGCGTCCTGCTTGCGGCTTCGGCGGCACGCGGCGGCGGGAAGGTGTCGGCCTATCAGATGCTGTGGCCGGTGCGCTATGCCGTGGCCGGGCTTTTGCTGCTCAGTCCGGGCTTTGTGTCCACGGCGGCGGCCGTTTTGCTGATGCTGCCGTTTAAGGGCGGACGGGCGGCGGAGATGGCGCAGGAGCATATGTCGTTTACGGCCTATTCTTCCGGCATGCGCGGCGGCCGCAGCCGTGACGACGATGATGTCATCGAGGGCGAATACAGTACGGTGGACGGCAACGGAAGGCCGTCTGAAAAACCGCTGCTGGAAGACAAACCTCCGCGTTAGACAGATATATTAAGGCCGTCTGAAAATAATCCGCCGCACTTGTTTGCACGGCAATAATTTTCAGACGGCCTCTTTAATTTTCAGACGGCCGCCCCTATTTGGCGCGGCATTCGTGTATTTATTCAGACAAGAACACTACCATGAGCAATCAAGATTTTTACGCCACATTGGGCGTATCCAGAACTGCGAGCGACGACGAAATCAAAAAAGCCTACCGCAAGCTGGCTATGAAATACCATCCCGACCGCAATCAGGGCGACAAGGAGGCCGAAGAAAAATTTAAAGAAGTTCAGAAGGCCTACGACACCTTGTCTGACGCACAAAAACGCGCCATGTACGACCAATACGGCCATGCCGCGTTCGAACAGGGCGCAGGTGCGGGCGCGGGCGGTTTCGGCGGTTTCGGCGGCGCGCAGGGTTTCGATTTCAGCGATATTTTCAGCCAGATGTTCGGCGGCGGGGGCGGTGCGCGGCAGCAGCAGAATTACCAAGGTGCCGATTTGCAGTATTCGGTGGAAATCAGCCTTGAGGAAGCCGCCAAGGGCGTGAAGAAACGCCTGACCATCCCGACTTACGAAGAATGCGACGTGTGCCACGGCAGCGGCGCCAAGCCCGGCACCTCCGCCACCACCTGTTCCACCTGCCGGGGTTCGGGTACGGTACACATCCGCCAGGCGATTTTCCAAATGCAGCAAACTTGCCCCGCCTGCCACGGTTCAGGCAAGGAAATCAAAGACCCGTGTCTGAAATGCCGTGGCGAGGGCAGGGTGAAGGCCGGCAAAACGGTGGAAGTGGATATTCCGGCCGGTATCGACGACGGCCAGCGCATCCGTCTGAGCGGCGAAGGCGAACCCGGCCGCAACGGCGCGCCGGCGGGCGATTTGTATATTTCCGTGCATGTGAAGGCGCACAAAATTTTCGAACGCAACGGCCTCGACCTGCATTGCGAACTGCCTATCAGTTTTACCGTCGCGGCATTGGGCGGCGAAGTGGAAGTGCCGACTTTGGACGGGAAGGTGAAACTGAATATCCCGAAAGAAACGCAAACCGGCCGCCGCATGCGCGTGAAAGGCAAAGGCATCAAATCGCTGCGTTCCAGCGCGACTGGCGATTTATACTGCCACGTCCTGGTGGAAACGCCGGTCAATCTGACCGACCGCCAGAAAGAGCTGTTGGAAGAATTTGAAAAAATCTCCACCGGCATGGAACGCAGTCAAACGCCGCGCAAAAAATCCTTCTGGGACAAAGTGGGCGACCTCTTCGACTGACCCGTCCGGCCAAACGGCAGGGGAAGGCCGTCTGAAAACCGTATTGCCGTTTTCAGACGGCCTTTTTCCCGTATGCGCCGAACCGCCGCAAAGCCGTAACACCCAAACATGGCGGTTTTTCGGCGATACCGTTATATTCCCGTTTTTACATTAAAAGGCGACCGCAGTGTCCGCACCCTTCAAACCTTTTTCAGACGGCCTCAAGCTGCTTTATCAGGCAGGATTCCTGCATCCGCGCAACCTGAGCGCGCTCGCCTTCGGTATGCTGCGGCACGGCTTCAACCTCCAAGCCCTGCTTTATCAGGCCGCCCGGCTGCATCCTTTTCAGACGGCCGTCTGCGGCAACGACAGCCGTACGGACTGGCAAACCCTGTATCTCGACAGCCGCCGTTACGCCTCCGTATTGTCCGAATACCCCGCTTGGCGGCAACGGCGGAAAACGGCCGTCCTCTGCCGCAACACGCCCTAATCCGTTGCCGTCTTGAGTGCGCTGTCGGCGGGCGGAATGCCCGTACTCCTGTTCAATGCCGACATGAGCACCGAACAGCTGCACACGCTGCTTCGGCAATACGATCCCGGACTGCTGCTGACCGACGACGGCCTGTCCGCCAAAGTCGGCGGCCTGCCGTTTGATACCGTATCGTTCGGCGAACTGGCCGCCGCCGCGCAACGCATGGAAACGCCGAAGCCGCTTCCTCGGCGCACCGCGGGCGAAATGTTGGTGCTGACGGGCGGTACGGGCGGCAACAGCCGCATCGTCCGGCGGAAAACCAGCGCGCGCATCAGCGTCCTGCCGATGCTGGTGTTGCTGAAAACGCTGCGGCTCCACCAAAGGCAAAATGTTTACATCGCCCCGCCGTTCTATCACGGCTACGGCATCGCCGCGCTGTATTTCAGCCTTGCCCTGCGCCGCACCATGCTGCTGACCGAACGTTTTGACGCCCGCCGTGCCGCCGAACTGATAACGCGCGAACAGGCGGAAATAGCCGTACTCGTGCCGACCATGCTTTATCGGCTGCTTGATGCCATGCCGCAAAAAGGCCGTCTGAAAACCGTCCTGACCGGCAGCGCGATGCTTTCGGCCGAAGCCGCGCGCCGCACGCTCGGGCAATGGGGGAACGTGCTGTACAACCTGTTCGGCACTACGGAGACAGGCTTCACCCTGATGGCTGCGCCGGAACAGCTGGCGGCCAAACCCGACAGCATCGGCCGACCGTTTCCCGGCGTTACCGTCGAAATCCGCCGCGCCGACGGCAGCCTCTGTGGCATCGGCGAAACCGGCAGCTTGTGGCTGAAAACGGGCTGGTCGGCGCAAAGCCGCAACCACGATGTCTGCACCGGCGACCTGGCGAAAGCCGATGCCGACGGCGACATCTTCCTGCAAGGGCGTGCGGACGATATGGCCGTTTGCGGCGGGGAAAACGTCTATCCGCAAGATGTCTGCCGCATGACCGAACAACATCCGAAAGTCAGGCAGGCGGCTGTGTTGGTTATCGAACACGCCGAATACGGGCAGGCGTTGGCACTGTTTGCCGAAGCCGAAAAAGGACTGGACGCGGCAGCATTGCGCCTATGGCTGGCCGGACGGCTGGCGCGCTACCAAATGCCGCAACGCATCGGCATCACCCGAGAACTGCCGATTAGCGAAGCGGGAAAAATCGACCGCCGCCAATTGAACGAATGGCTGTCGGCACATTGCGAACGCGACTTCCTGCTGTGAGAATGCCGTCCGCGCTTTTCTGAACCGCATTTGCCTGCCAAGCGTTGACCCCCGTTTTCAGACGGCCTCATACCGTTGCCGCCATCACATGCCGTCCGCCGACGCGGTTATAATCCGCCCAAACACACAAATCTTCCCATCATGCGCCAAACCGTCTTTATCGCCGACCTCCACCTCTCCGACGACACGCCCGACCTGAACCGCTTGTTTTTACAGGCCTTGAAAGACTGGCGGGGCAAAGTGGATGCCCTGTATATCCTCGGCGACCTGTTCGAAGTCTGGCTGGGGGACGACATGCCCGACCATGCCGCCGTGCAGGTTGCCGAAGCCCTGCGCGATTTTTCCGCCCATGCGCCCGTTTACTTCATCTGCGGCAACCGCGATTTCCTGCTTGGCGCGAATTATGCCGCCGCCGCAGGCATGACCCTGCTGCCCGAAGTCCGGACGCTGAATCTGTATGGCCGGCATTGCCTCATTTCCCACGGCGACGAAATGTGTACCGACGATGCCGACTACCAACGTTTCCGCCGCATCATCCGCTTGCCGTGGCTGAAAAAAATCCTGCTTGCTCTGCCGCAAAAATGGCGGCGCAAAATCGCCGCCGATATGCGCGCCGCCAGCAAACGGCGCAAACGCGAAATCGGCCTGAGCCCGATTTCCGACGTTTCCGAATACGGCGTTCAGACGGCCTTAAAGCAATACCCGCAAACGGAAATCCTCATTCACGGCCACACCCACCGCCCCGCCGTCCACAGCCATACCTTCGGCGGCCGGACCGTCAGCCGTTACGTTTTGCCCGACTGGCACGGGAAAGAGGGCGGATATTTGTCTGTGTCCGAACGGGGCTGCACACTGCACGGCCTGCCGGCGGAAAAATAAGCGGAAACCGGAAAGGCATTGGGTAAAAAAGCCACAGATTCGGCGGCATGATGGAAAAACGGATAAGCAGAACAAAAGCCTGCTTGATAGGGAAGGCGGGTTTGTGGTATAAACCGCGTTTTACTTTTTCAGAAGTTTGGAGTTAAACCATGGCACGAGTTTGTAAAGTGACCGGAAAACGCCCGATGAGTGGCAATAACGTGTCGCACGCCAATAATAAAACCAAACGTCGTTTTTTGCCTAACTTGCAAACACGCCGTTTTTGGGTTGAGAGTGAAAACCGCTGGGTTCGCCTGCGCGTATCCAATGCCGCATTGCGCACCATCGACAAATTGGGCATCGATGTCGTTTTGGCCGATTTGCGTGCACGCGGCGAAGCCTGATTTGAAACAGCCGATTTAAGGAATTACTGCAATGCGCGATAAAATCAAACTGGAATCGAGTGCGGGTACTGGTCATTTCTACACCACTACCAAAAACAAACGCACTATGCCCGGCAAACTGGAAATCAAAAAATTTGATCCGGTTGCCCGCAAACACGTTATCTATAAAGAAACCAAATTGAAATAATCCGGTTTCGAAAGCAGCCGCACCGTATTGCAAATAATTGATTGGCAAGATGGTGCGGTTTTTGTATGGTGAGGCCGTCTGAAAATCGATAATCCGTTTTTCAGACGGCCTCATCTTTGTCTGGAAACTGCTGCCGTCTATAGTGAGTAGAGGGTGTTTGTAGAATAGATTTGATACAAAAGCAGTATAAGGGACGTTGTAATTTTGTGGCGGCAACGATTCTATCCGCATCGCCCTGAGTGTTCGGCCGTTAAGCAAAGTGTAGATTTTTAAAGAGAATATTGTAGTTAGATTTTAAGAAGAAAGTTCATCCTACTTATTAAGTATGAGTGTTTTTTTGAATTGGTTTATGTAGAATGCTGCCTCTTTTCCCCTGTTTTAAAATTATTATAAGGAAATATGTATGAAAATCAGCGCAAGAAATCAATTGAAAGGTAAAGTCGTTTCAATCGAAACCGGTTCTGTAAACGCCATTATTCACCTTGATATCGGTGGTGGCAATGTGATTTCTTCAACCATCTCCATTGAGTCCGTTAAAGAATTGGATTTGGCTGTAGGCAAAGAAGCTTACGCAATCATTAAAGCCACTTCCGTTATGGTTGGCGTAGAATAATCCGTTCTTCCATAGAGAAAAACAACCGCATTTGGAAAAGTGCGGTTGTTTTTTTATGTGTGTCGGCTTTTATGCAAGATATGCTGAAAAATGAACGTGATTTATTGTCAAACCCGCTGTCTTTCAGATTTGTAAAATGAATGTTGTGAGGTTGGATGGACTGAGCTTCAAATTGGAGTCAAACAGCCTCAAACCTGCCGAATTCTTCCAGCAGAATCCGCAAAACCGTCTCCGTTGTTGCCGATTGTACGCGATAGGGCGTTACCGCATATACGTCTATTTCGGGCAGCCGCCAGTCGGGCAGTACGGCTTTCAGACGGCCTGAGGCCAAGTCGGCTGCTACGTCGCCATCGAGGAAAATTGCCACGCCCAATCCTGCTTTGACCAGTTCGGTCAATGCGCCCAGCTGGCTGCAATGCAGGCCCTGCCCGATATGCAGTGTGAAAAAATCCGTGCCGCGATGCATGGGCAGGTTGGTCGGTGCGTAATACAGCCAGTCCAGCGCGGCCAAATCCTGAGGCTTTTCAACAGTGTGTGCCGCCAAATAGGCGGGAGACGCGTAAATCCGCCATTGTTGGCGGGTAAGGAAACGGGCGACCAGATTTTCGTCGTCCAAAGCATGTTCTCCCCCGCGCAGGGCGATGTCCACCGTATCGCGCTGCAAATCCAGCAGCGAATCGCCGAATAAAAGCAGCGGCCTGATGACGGGATGTTCCGCCTTCAAACGCCGCAGGCTGTTATGCAATGCGGGATGGGTGGCGATGCCGGAGGGCAGGGCGATTTTGATTTCGCCGCCGATTTCGGTTTTCACATTTTCCAGCATGGCAAACGCATCGTCCGCACAGGCCAGCAGGCGGGCGCAGGAAGCGGCCAGCGCGCGCCCTGCCTCGGTGGGGGCCATCCTCCGTGTGCTGCGGTTAAGCAGTTTTACACCGTATTGACGTTCCAGCCGCCCGACATGTTGGCTGACGGCAGACGGGGTTATGCCCAGCGCGGCAGCGGCGGCGTTCATGCTGCCGTGTTCGAGGACGGCGGCGAAAACGAGCAGGGGTTTGATGTCTTGCATTCTTCCTTCCATGATGAGGCCGTCTGAAAGTTTGATTTTAACGAAGTCCAAACGTTTTCAGACGGCCTTTTATTTTGATTGTTTAGGTTAACTTCATAATAATAACAGCAAAACGGGGATTATCAAGCGTTTCAGACGGCCTTACAATGCGCTCATCTAATCAATCACCACTCAACAAGGAGTCAAATATGAAAATCGCAGTTATCGGTGCAACAGGTTATGTCGGCAACGCAGTCGTTCAAGAATTGGCAGGCCGCGGTCATGAAGTAACCGCTTTCGCACGCAATACGGACAAAGTGTTCCAAGCGCAAAATGTTGCCGCCGTCTCGGCAGACGTGAACGCGTCGGACTTCGCCGACAAGCTGGCAGGCTTTGATGCCGTGGTCAGCGCGTTCAATCCCGGCTGGGCCAATCCCAATATCGGCGCGGATTTTACACGCGGGGCAAACAGCATCGTCGAAGCGGCAAAAGCGGCGCAAGTACCGTATCTCTTAATCGTCGGCGGCGCAGGCAGTCTGTATGCCGCGCCTGATTTGCAAGTTGTCGATACGCCCGATTTTCCCAAAGCCATTTACGACGGCACCAATGCCGCACGCCACCTCTTGACCGCACTCCTGCCACGCCGCGATGTGAATTGGTCTTTCGTTTCCCCTCCGGCACGACTGGGCGCGGACGGCGGTTTCAGCGAAGACAAAACCGGCAAATACCGCTTGGGCAAAGACGATCTGCTGATGGACGGTGAAATTCCCGCAGGCATCAGCGTGGCGGATTTGGCAGTCGCCATCGCCGACGACGCGGAAAACAAAACGCATTTGTTTGAACGCTTTACCGTTGCCGCCGCCTAGTCGGATAAGATAAAAGGCCGTCTGAAAACCGTCGCTGTCAACGCAACTTTGCCTCATCCGAAAAGTGCGGGTTCGTGGCCATCAGGCAGGCTTATCGGCAGATAGGCCTGCTCCGCTACAATGTTGCCGCAGCAGGCCGCCTTGTAGCGAAAGCGTGCCAATCCGCCGTGTTGCTTGCATTCCCCGACCAAGCTGCTTAAACTGCCGCCTTTCGAATTCGGGCCGTCGCACACAAAACAAACATGGAAAACTCCTTCCGTTTTTTCAGACGGCCTCACCCTACCTGAAAGGATTAACGATACAATGGACTTCAGCTGGTTGGCCGAACCGCAAACCTGGATCGGTTTTGCCACTTTATTACTTTTGGAAGTGGTGCTCGGCATAGACAATTTGGTTTTCGTGGCAATCCTTGCCAACAAAGTCAAACCCAAATCCCGCGATCGTGCCCGCCTGACCGGCCTCTCGCTTGCCGTCGTAATCCGCATCATCATGCTCGGCTTCATGGCGCACATCATGACGCTGACCAAGCCCTTCCTCCACCTCAGCAGCCTCAGCATTTCAGGCAAAGACCTGATTATGCTCGCAGGCGGACTCTTCCTGCTCTATAAAGCCACCACCGAACTGCACGAACGCCTCGAAGGGGCCAACCACTTCGCCGTAGCGGATACGCAGAAAAAGCATGCCCCTTTTTGGAGCGTCGTTGCCCAAATCCTGATTCTCGATGCCGTTTTCTCCATCGATTCCGTCATTACCGCCGTGGCCATGGTCGAACACATCGTCGTCGCCATGGCGGCCGTAGTCGTCGCCATGACCGTGATGATATGGGCCAGCAAGGCCCTGACCGATTTTGTGGACCGCCATCCCACCGTCGTCATGCTCTGTTTGGGATTCCTGCTCATGATAGGCTTCAGCCTGATTGCGGAAGCCTTCCACTTCCAAATTCCCAAAGGCTACCTCTATGCCGCCATCGGTTTCTCCGTCCTGATTGAAATCTTCAACCAGGTATCGATGAAAAACACCAAGAAAAAAGACTACATCGGCAGCTCTTGGCGGCAGCGTACCGCAGAAAACGTCCTCGGCATGATGGGCATACGCGAAAGCATCCTGGCCAATGCGGGCGAAGAAGCAGAAAACAGCGAACATTTCGAAGAAAACGAAAAATCCATGATACGCAGCGTTCTGACCTTGGCCGAACGCCCGATACTCGGCGTGATGATTCCCCGCCGCGACATCGAACGGCTCGACATTTCGCAAAGCAAAGAAGAACAACGCCGCCAGTTGCAAAGCACGCCTTACTCCCGCCTGCTCGTCGTCGGCAAGGCCGGCGTGGACGAACCATTGGGCTATATCAACAAAAAAGACCTGCTCAACCAACTGCTTGCCGATGGCGAACTCAATATTCAGGCGGCCTTGCGCCAGCCGTTGATATTGCCCGACAGCACCACCGCCTTGAATGCCATCGAACTGTTTCGCCAACAAAGCGCGGATTACTCGTTGGTTGTAGATGAGTTCGGCGCCGTGCTCGGCATGGTTACCATGAAAGACCTGCTTGAAACCATCGCCGGCGAATTTCCGGAAGAGTTCGAACGCGCCGAAGAACCTGTTTTGCAGGCCGACGGGCAAGCTGACAGCTTCACCGTAGACGGTGCGCTCGAATATGTCGAACTCGCCCCTCAGCTCAACCTGCCGCCGCAGGAAGAAGATGCCGCCTTCCACACCGTGGCCGGCCTGATTATGGAAGAACTGGAAAACCTGCCCGAAATCGGCGAAAGCGTCGATTTCCACGGCTGGCGTTTCGAAGTATTGGAAAAAGCAGGCCAGCGCATCGAACGGGTGAAAATCAGCAAAATTCCTGAAGAAGAATAAGTTGTTCCAAATTGCCCGTTTCTTCTGAAGGCCGTCTGAAACCATCAATTTTCAGACGGCATTTCTAAATTGCAATAAACAAAATGTTCATAATAAACAATCATAAAAATCAGGATGGTCTGTGTTCGGATAAAATCCGTTGACAAAGTTTCGGGTTCGGAATAGAATGCGCGTCTCTTCCCCGATAGCTCAGTCGGTAGAGCGACGGACTGTTAATCCGCAGGTCCCTGGTTCGAGCCCAGGTCGGGGAGCCAAATTTAGAAAAAGCCAAGTTTTAAAGCTTGGCTTTTTCTTCGTCTAAAATCTAATCAAATAAAAGAGGCCGTCTGAAAACATCACCCGTTTTCAGACGGCTTTTAAACGGAAATGATGATTTTCGGGCAAACCTCGTGCTGTTATAATAACCATTCTTTACATTTTATCTCACAACCTTGATTCGCACTGAAAGGAAGATTGATGAAAAGTTTTGGCAGCATGCTGTTTATTCTGGGTCTTTTAGCGTTTGGTTTGAACTATATGAATGCCGTGCCTAAAGTATTGGCATGGATTTATACATGGGGTGAAGACACGGCTATGTGGATTAAGGCCGGGATTACGGGCGGCGGCGCGCTGATTTGGCTCTTGGGTCATTTCGCGGAAAAAGGTGCGGAAGAAACCGAGTCAGAAGAAGAGTAAATTGAATCAAAGGCCGTCTGAAAACGGGTTTTCCGTTTTTTCAGACGGCCTTTCTTGTTTTCAGGGTAATATGGATACCATTGTTCATTCTTTATCTGACGGGCGTCGGATTACTGTCCGCATCAAGCGCAACGCAAGGAAAAATATCATTCTGCGTCCGATGGCGGCAGATGCGGTCAGTGTAACGATACCGCCTTGGTTGGGGCGGAGGCAGTTGTCGGCGTGGCTGTCGGAGCGGGAAGATTTACTGTTGTCGGTGTTGTCGCGCGCGGCCGTATTGCCGGTTGAAGAAAGCCTGCCGTCTAAACTTTGGCTGCATGGGGAGCAGTTGGATTTGGTGTCGGGCGGGCATGAGGGCGTATTGTTGCTGCCTTCGCGTGTCAGTGTGGCGGAAGCCGGAGCGGAGGAGCAGAAGGAGTTGTTGCGGAAAGAGTGGCGGCGGCGTGCTGCCGAGACATTGTTGCCGCGCCTGGTTGGCCATGCGGGCCGTTTAGAATTCCAACCTGCGGCAGTGGCTTTGTCGAATGCCAAAACTTTCTGGGGTGTTTGCCGCCGTACCACGGGGATACGCCTCAACTGGCGGCTGGTCGGCGCGCCCGATTTTGTGGTGGATTATGTTTGCGTGCATGAACTTTGCCATCTTCCGCATCTGAACCACAGCCGCGATTTTTGGAGTTTGGTTAACCGGCATACGCCGCATACGCAGGCGGCCAAGCTGTGGTTGAAACAGTATGGGCGGGAGTTGTTTGTTTTGGGGTAGATGGAAAATCTGTTGCCTGCTTTTTTGAGGCCGTCTGAAAGTGGCAATCGGGATAAGGATGGAAACCGATAATCAAATGATTTGGCGGCTTAAATATAAGCTATACCGTAAGCAGTTAGCTAAAAATTTAGAACTAGGAAAGGGAAGGGGATATTGAACGATGACAGCTTGTTAGTGGTGCCCGGGACCGGAATCGAACCGGTACGTCCGTATTAGGGACGACGGATTTTAAGTCCGTTGTGTCTACCAATTTCACCACCCGGGCTTTATCTTTTCCCGGAAGGGCAAAGATAAACTTTTGGAGGCGGGGGCACGGACTTTAACCGGCCTGTATAGAGGTTGCACCCCCTATCGCATAAACACTCTGCCACCCCGCCGTGAAGGCTGTTGTCTGTTGGAGGCGGGAGTCGGAATCGAACCGGCGTAGACGGATTTGCAATCCGCTGCATAACCACTTTGCTATCCCGCCATAAAGAAAAAAGTTGTTTTGAAAACAACTTAATCTTAAATGGAGCGGGAAACGAGTCTCGAACTCGCGACCTCAACCTTGGCAAGGTTGCGCTCTACCAACTGAGCTATTCCCGCATAATTAAAAATACGGTTTTTTTGGAGCGGGAAACGAGTCTCGAACTCGCGACCTCAACCTTGGCAAGGTTGCGCTCTACCAACTGAGCTATTCCCGCATAAACCGGATTTTTTTAAACTGTGGAGCGGGAAACGAGTCTCGAACTCGCGACC
>NZ_KV790755.1:81533-89112 GCF_001807735.1 Neisseria sp. HMSC31F04
GTTGCGCTCTACCAACTGAGCTATTCCCGCATTTCGGAAGTCTCTTTGCCGGAAGCAAAGAAGCCGCCATTATAGCGGCTTCTTTAAGGCTGTCAAGCATTGTGTCGGAATTTATTTAAACTCGCGCCAAGCCATTTTTAAGTAGTAGAACATCGACCAGATGGTTAGGACGGCGGCGAGTGTCATCAATATGTTGCCGATAAAAATAAAATTCAGGCCGTGGTAGTCGGTCATGCCTGCCAGCAGCAGCATGATGGCGGCCATTTGGGCGGTGGTTTTCAATTTGCCGATTTGGGCAACGGCCACGCTGCCGCGTTTGCCCATTTGCGCCATCCATTCGCGCAGTGCGGAGATGGTGATTTCGCGGCCGATGATGATCATGGCGAAGATGGCGTGGGTCCGGTGCAGGCTGACCAGCAGGATGAGGGCGACGGCCACCATGAGTTTGTCGGCAACGGGGTCGAGAAAGGCGCCGAAGTCGGAAGTCTGTTTCCAGCGGCGGGCGAGAAAGCCGTCAAACCAGTCAGTTACGGCGGCGGCGGCGAAGATGAATACGGCCGTCCAGTTGACGGTTTGGGGGTCTAGCCAGCCTTTGGGCAGGTAGAACAGCAGGGTGAAGACGGGAATCAGCAGAACGCGCATCCAGGTGAGCAAGATTGGTATGTTCCACGGCATGGGTATTTCTTTCCGGCGGGTTTGTTGTTTTTAAAGGAGTGGTTTGCTGTGTGGTTTTCAGACGGCCTTGAGGCCGTCTGAAAGGGGGCGGGGGCATTATAGCGGATTTGACGGCCGCTTCGGTTTTCATGGGGAAGGCTTTGTTTTAGAATGTTGCGCCGTTTGGACAGGCCGTCTGAAAGGTGCGGTTTGGTTTATTAGGATACACACATGTCTGTCAATCATTATGAAAATTTTCCGGTCGGCTCGATTATGCTGCCGCGCCGCCTCCGCAAGCCGGTTCATGCGGTTTATGCGTTTGCCCGCTATGCGGACGATGTTGCCGACGAGGGCGATGCGGACAATGATGCGCGTTTGGCGGCTTTGGCGGCTTTGCGCGCTGAGCTTGATCTTATCGGAACGGGCGGGATGCCGCAGACGGCCTTGATGCGCCGTTTGTATGAGGAGGCGGTGTTGCCGTTCGGTTTGGATTTGCAGCCGTTTTACGATTTGTTGTCGGCTTTTGCCCAGGATGTGGTGAAAACGCGTTATCAGAATTTTGCCGAGCTGGCGGATTATTGCCGCCGTTCGGCCAATCCGGTGGGGCGGATTTTGTTGCAGCTTTACGGTGAAACGGATACCCGCAGCCTGGCGCGGAGCGATGGTATTTGTACGGCGTTGCAGTTGATTAATTTTTGGCAGGATGTGGCGGTGGATTGGCGCAAGGGCAGGGTCTATATCCCGCAGGACGATTTGGCCAAATTCGGCGTTACTGAAGCGCAGATTGCGGAGGGTAGGGCGGATTTTGCCTTTCAGCGGCTGATGGCGTATCAATGCGGGCGGGCGTTTAAGATGCTCAAGGCTGGTGCGCCTTTGGGCCGGACGTTGAAAGGGCGTATCGGTTTCGAATTGCGGATGATTGTGGTCGGCGGGCAGATTATTTTGCAGAAGCTCGACGGCTGTCGTTACAACGTTTTCGAGCAGCGGCCGGTGTTGGGTAAGAAAGACTGGTGGCTGATTGTAAAACGCGCCTTCCTTAAAAAGTAGGCCGTCTGAAAACGAATCCTGTAAAAATTAAGGCGAGATTTTGAACCGAATGTGGAAAATACCGGCGCGGCGTTTGCCGTCCGGGTGCTTGGTGGCTGCCGCGGCGTTGCTGCTGTCGGCCTGTGCGGGTTTGCCGGATTTGGCCGACCGTACCGTTTCCGGCTATATCGATACGGACAGCGCGCCGCGTTTGGAAGCCGCGCTGCCGTCCGAGAGGCCGTCTGAAAAACAGACGGGGCAGAGCGGTGTTTATTTGTTGGCCGACCCGCGTGATGCTTTTGTCGCCCGTGCCATGCTGATTGAGCATGCCGACCGTTCGCTCGATATTGCCTATTACATCTGGCATGACGATGTATCGGGCAAAATGCTGTTCCAAATGCTGCAACGCGCCGCCCAAAGAGGTGTCCGCGTGCGCCTGCTGCTCGACGACAATAATACGCGCGGTATGGATGACGTGCTGGCGGCATTGGATGCCGAAGACAACATCGAAATCCGCCTGTTCAATCCGTTTCCCCACCGCAAAGTCCGCGCATTGGGCTATCTGACCGATTTCCCCCGCCTCAACCGCAGGATGCACAATAAATCGCTGACGGCCGACAATCAATACACCATTGTCGGCGGCCGCAATATCGGCGACGAATATTTCAATGTAACCACCGACATCGGTTTTGCCGATTTGGACGTGCTGGCCAAAGGCGAGGTGGCGGAAGACGTTTCGCGCGATTTCGACCGTTATTGGGCCAGCGGCTCCAGCTATCCGTTTTTCAGCATCGCGCCGCGGGCAGATGCCGAAAAAGGCCGTCTGAAACTGCACCGCTCTCGCCGCGACGATGCGGAAATCCGTGCCAGCTACCTCGACGAGCTTGCCGCTTCGCCGTTGGCCGCCGCCATATCCGAAGGCAATGTGCCGTGGCAGTACGCCGATGCGCGCCTCATCAGCGACGATCCCGCCAAAGGGCTGGCGCGCGATAAGGAGCTTCCCGCGATTGCCGACAGCCTGCTCGAGGCTTTGGGCAAGCCGGAGAAAGATGTCTTTATCGTGTCGCCTTATTTTGTACCCAGCAAATGGGGGATGGCGGCCTTGCGCGATTTGACGGCCAATAATGTGAAGGTAACGGTTTTAACCAACTCCCTGCGCGCCACCGACGTGGCCGCCGTGCATTCGGGCTATGCGCGTTACCGCAAAGACCTGCTGAATGCGGGCGTCGAACTGTATGAAGTCAAACCGGATTTCGCCCCGCCCAAGATTAGGGACAAAGGCCTGACCGGCAGTTCGGCCACCAGCCTGCACGCCAAAACCTTTGTGGTGGACGGCAAGCGGGTGTTTATCGGTTCGCTCAACTTCGACCCCCGTTCCGCCCGTTTGAACACTGAAATGGGCATGGTTATCGACCATGCCGAAATCGCCGGCGACATGCGGCAGGAGCTGGAAAAAATCACGCCGCAATACGCCTACAAGGTGGTGATGGACAAACAGCGCAAACGCCTGCGCTGGCAAGACCCGGACCGGCCCGACGTGTTGTTGAAAAACGAGCCCGACGCCGGGATTTGGAAGCGGATTATTTCCAATATTTTTTCGATATTGCCGATTGAAAAATTATTGTAAGGATGAGGCACATAAAGACCGTCTGAAAGTTTGCCGCTTTCAGACGGCCTTCAAATTACGGGGCGGATGCACGGCATCAGTCATGCCGGACGGCTATGCGTTCGATGCAAATCGGCATGAAAGGATTTTATGCCGTTGAAAAAATTAAATGAATATATTTTCAGACGGCCTCACACGCCCAAATACCCTTCCCTGCTGGCAAGCCATCTTGCCAGATGCGCCTCGACGATTTCGGGGTTTTGTTCAATCAGCAAGGGGGCGATTTCGCGCGCTTGTTCCAAGAGGTGCAGGTCTTCTTCGAGATTGGCGAAGCGCAGCATGGGGACGCCGCTTTGGCGCGCACCGAGAAATTCGCCGGGGCCGCGGATGTTGAGGTCTTGGCGGGCGATTTCGAAGCCGTCGGTGTGTTCGTAGATGACTTTCAGCCGCGCTTTGGCGAGTTCGCTCAAGGGTTCGGCAAACAGGAGGACGCACACGCTTTCTGCCGCGCCGCGCCCTACCCGTCCGCGTAATTGGTGCAGCTGCGCTAAGCCCATGCGCTCGGCGTGTTCGATGACCATCAGGGCGGCGTTGGGCACATCTACGCCGACTTCGATGACGGTAGTGGCGACCAAGACGTTCAGACGACCTGCGGCAAATTCCGCCATGACTTCGGCTTTTTCGGCGGCCTTCATGCGCCCGTGTACCAAGCCGATGTTGAGTTCGGGCAAGGCTGCCTGAAGCTGCTCGAGGGTTTCGGTGGCGGTTTGCAGTTGCAGGGTTTCGCTTTCTTCAATCAGCGGGCAGACCCAGTATGCCTGCTGCCCTTTGCGGCAGATGTTGAGGACGAAGCCTTCGACTTCGGCGCGGCGGACGTTGTTGACGAGGCGGGTTTTAATCGGGGTGCGCCCGGGCGGCAATTCGTCGATGACGGACACGTCCAAGTCGGCGAAAAAACTCATGGCGAGCGTGCGCGGGATGGGGGTGGCGGACATCATCAGCTGGTGGACGTCGCGCCCTTTGTTTTTGAGGGCGAGGCGTTGGGCGACGCCGAAGCGGTGTTGCTCGTCCACAATCACCAAACCGAGATTTTGAAACTCGACGTCGTCTGAAAACAGGGCGTGCGTGCCGACGGCAATTTTGACGGTGGCGTCGGCGAGTTTGGCTTTGGCTTCGTCTTTGGCTTTTTTGCGCTGGCTGCCGGAAAGCCAGACGACTTCGAGACCCAACGGCTCAAGCCATTGTTTGAACTTGATGAAATGCTGTTCGGCAAGGATTTCGGTCGGCGCCATCACGGCCGCCTGCGCGCCGGATTCGATGGCGGTCAGCGCGGACAAGGCGGCGACGATGGTTTTGCCGCTGCCGACATCGCCTTGCAGCAGGCGGTGCATGGGGTGGGTTTGCGCCATGTCGCGGCGGATTTCAGACACGACCCTTTCTTGTGCATCGGTCAGAGCAAACGGTAAGGCGTGGCGCAGGGCTTGGGTCAATGTGCCGTCGCCGCCCAATGCCGCTGCCGTGCCGCTGACGCGCTTCTGCCGCGCCAGCCGCATGGAAAGCTGTTGCGCCAAAAGTTCGTCGAATTTGAGCCGCTGCCATGCGGGGAGCGCGCCGTCGGAAAGCTGGTGGATGGTGAAGCTCGGCGGCGGCGAATGCAAAAGGCGCAGGCTTTCGGCGAGGTGCGGCAGTTTCAGACGACCCAATAAGGCATCGGGCAGCGTGTCGTGCAGCGGCGTAACGTCCAACGCCGTCTGAATGATGCGGCGCAAAGTGGGCTGGTTCAAGCCGTTTACGGTCGGATAAATCGGCGTGAGGCTTTCCGCCAAACCGCTGCTCTCGGCATCGCGGATTTTGGGATGAATCATCTCGTCGCCGTAAAACCCGTGTTTGATTTCGCCCACGGCGCGGATGCGTTTGCCGGCCGCCATCTGTTTCTGATGGCTGGCGTAAAAGTGGATGAAGCGCAGAAAAAGGACGCTGCCGGAACCGTCGGCGATTTGGACAATCAGCTGCTTGCGCGGTTTGAACGTGACTTCCTGATGGATGACCTCGCCCTCGACCTGACACGGCACGCCGATCGGCGCGTCCTTAATCGGCATGATGTGCGTCTCGTCCTCGTAACGCAGCGGCAAATGCAAAACCAAATCCCATGCGGTGTTGAGGTTGAGTTTGTCGAGCTTCTTGGCGGAAACGTCGGTGATTTTGAGCTGTTTCTGAGTTTCGGGCGTCATCATGGCTTTGTCCTTTAATGGCGCGTATTTTAGCCGAAAGGCCGTCTGAAAATGTTTTTTCAGACGGCCTCAATGCACGAACCCGCAGTTTCGGGCTGCGGGTTCGTGCGTTGGTTCGGTTTTTGAGTATCGATGAAAAGGCCTATATCGTATATGAAGTCTCCATGAAACGGATTGATTGGGATAACTGAAATGCAGGTGTTTAATGACCCGACCACTTAGTCGGTATGGGTATTATAGAGTAATGATAACAATTATCAAGATTTATTTTAAGAATATTTTTGATATATGCATAATAATATGATTTTAAAAAGAATAAAATTTAATGAAATATAATGGGAGCAGTATCCGCGTATCGGAAAAAAGCCGTTTCGCGTATAATCCGCCCCTTTCGTACCGCAAACCGTTATCAAAAAATGCACAACGATATTTCACAAACCGTCCGCCGCGACCTGCTCGCCGCCAACGGCCTGTCGCCTGAAGACCTTTCCCGCAGCCTGTCCGCCATCGGCGCGCACCACGTCGATTATGCCGACATCTACTGCCAGCGCACCGCCTTCGAAAGCTGGCACTTGGAGGAAGGCATGGTCAAATCGGGCAGTTTCCAAATCGACCAGGGCGTGGGCGTGCGCGCGGTGTCGGGCGAGAAAACCGCCTTTGCCTACGCCGACAGCCTGAACGCCGACAGTATCCGCCGTTCCGCCGAAACCGTGCGCGTCATCGGCGCGGCCGGACGTGAGGCGCACATCAGAACGCCGTCTGAAAAATACGGCAAAGCGGTGCACCAAACCGCCAATCCGATACACAGCCTGGATTCCGCCGCCAAAGTCGCCCTGCTTCACTGCGTGGAAGAGTTGGCCAAGGCGGCCGATCCGCGCATCGTGCAGGTGATGGCGGGGCTGACCTGCGAATACGACCTGATTTACATCGCCCGTTTGGACGGCCGCCACGCCGCCGATATCCGCCCTTTGGTGCGTCTGAGCATTACCGTCATCGCCAAACAGGGCGAACGGCGCGAAATGGGCAGCGCGGGCGGCGGCGGACGTTTCGACCTGTCTTATTTCAGTGACAAATTAGTAACGGAATATGTAAACGCCGCCGTGCAGCAGGCACTGACCAATCTCGAAGCGCGCCCCGCGCCGGCAGGGCTGATGAAAGTCGTTTTGGGCGGCGGCTGGCCGGGCGTATTGCTGCACGAAGCCGTCGGGCACGGCCTGGAAGGCGATTTCAACCGCAAGCAAACCAGCGCGTTTTCCGGAAAAATCGGACAGCGGGTGGCCGCCAAAGGCGTTACCGTCGTTGACCAGGGCGATATCGCCGACCGTCGCGGTTCGCTCAATATCGACGACGAAGGCAACGAAACCGGTCGTACAGTACTCATTGAAGACGGCATTTTGGTCGGCTATATGCAGGACGAAACCAACGCCCGACTGATGGGCGTGCAATCCACAGGCAACGGCCGCCGCGAAAGCTACGCCTCCGCCCCCATGCCGCGCATGACCAACACCTTTATGGAAAACGGCAGCCACGACCCCGAAGAAATCATCGCTTCGCTCGATAAAGGCATTTACGCCGTCAATTTCGGCGGCGGGCAGGTGGACATTACCAGCGGCAAATTCGTGTTCAGCGCGTCGGAAGCGTGGTGGGTGGAAAACGGCAAACTGCAATATCCCGTCAAAGGTGCGACCATAGTCGGCAACGGCCCGGAAGTGTTGAAACACGTTTCCATGATAGGCAATGACAGCGCGCTGGACAAAGGCGTGGGCGTGTGCGGCAAAGACGGGCAGAGCGTGCCGGTCGGCGTCGGCCAGCCTACTTTGCGGATTGATGCCGGTCTGACCGTGGGCGGCAGCGAGGCTTAGGCAAAGGGTCGGTGAAAATCTAAAGAGGCCGTCTGAAAAACAGTTTTCAGACGGCCTCTTGTTTGTGCCGGTGTAACGGCACGGACTTTAAAACCAAGCGGAAACAGTGGCGAACAGCCAGGAAAGGCCGCTCCAAGTCCATTTGGCCAACGCTATGGTTCCCCAAGTCGAGACCTTTGCAAAATTCCTTTTCCTCAGCA